>JAFDBA010000052.1 GCA_019313505.1 Deltaproteobacteria bacterium | reverse complement strand
GCCGGGAACAGATGGCTCCCGGCTTTTTTTTGATTTTTTTTTGAAAGGGGGTGATTACAATGGTTTGTACAACGATTAGAAAAGGTTTTGAGTGCCCTTTTATGACTGCAAAGGGATGTTCTTACAATGGCGGAATTTGTCACGAGACCGTGGAGCAGTGCAATGGCTGCAATCGTAGCATTGAACTATCTTCCAGATGGTATTGCTCAGCATGTCCTGATCCTTCGTTGAAATGGAAAACCGGAGATTGCAACTGTGCTTCACATGTAACCAAGGCCACTGTGTCAAATGCGAAGATTAATCCGCTCAAAGCATCAAAGAGAGGAAACAGGTAATGTTGCTTTCGATCAACAGATAAACCCCGCTTTATTAAAAGGGCGGGGTATTTTCATCAACCACCAATTCCGACCCATGTTGTTGGCACTTTCTCATCTCCCCGATTTATCAAGTTATTTTCCCTTGACATACTTTGTATCTAAACTGTAAAATTTAAGGCAGTTTTCTATGATCGCTATAAAGAAAGTATAATTTATCAATTGATCTGCCGGAATCCTTAACTTTAGTCACTTTTCCGGCTTGTCCGGATTAGTTTAAAGGAGGAAACATTAGTGAACCCTATCGCTCAAGACCTCAACCAGATTATCGAGAAAGGCAATCCCTATCTTATGGAAATGCTGTCTGATATGGGCAGAAACCTTTTTTTTCCTAAAGGGATTTTAAGTCAGAGTGCGGAGGCTAAAGAAAAGGCCCATAAGTTAAATGCAACCATAGGTATTGCTACAGAACGCGGGGGAACCATGCATTTTCCTTCAGTAATGGGCTCAATTTGCAGTATTCGACCGAAAGAGTCGCTAACATATGCGCCATCATTTGGGATTCCGGCCTTAAGAAAGGTCTGGCAGAATTCTCTGTTTAAAAAAAATCGTTCCCTTGCAGGCAAAATCATAAGTCTTCCCGTGGTTACATGTGGCATTACACATGCCATAAGCATGTTTGCGGATATTTGGCTGGATCCTGGCGATGTAATTGTTTTGCCTGATATGATGTGGGGAAACTATAACATGATTCTGAATGTCAAAAAGGGGGTGACGATAAGTCGATATGCCTTGTTTTCAGAAAGCCGAGGATTTAATCTTACCGCCTTTGAGGAAAAGGTCAGGGAGGAGGCAAAAAAACATGATAAAGTCACTGTTCTGCTTAATTTTCCTCATAACCCCACCGGTTATACTGTGACCACGGAAGAAGGGAAACGCATCGTCGAGATCCTTACCGATATAGCGCGTAAAGGTACAAACATAATAGCTGTTACCGATGACGCATATTTCGGACTCTTTTATGAAGACCAAACCTTAAAAGAATCTCTTTTTGCGAATCTTTGTAACCGGCATCCCAAACTTCTTGCCGTTAAGCTTGATGGTGCTGCCAAAGAAAACTTCGCCTGGGGTTTAAGAGTCGGTTTTATAACATACGGATGTAAAATTGAAGGTGATCATATGGCTGTATATGATGCGCTGGAAAGGAAGACGGCCGGAAGTGTCAGGGGTTCAATTTCCAATGCTTCCCACCTGGGACAAACCATTGTGTTAAGATCCATGAGGAGCGAAAGCCACATGGAAGAAAAAAAAGAGAAATTCAGGGTACTAAAAAACAGGGCCAGGCGTGTAAAAGAAGTTCTTTCGGACCCGATATATAAAGATGCCTGGGATGTTTATCCTTTTAATTCCGGTTATTTTATGTGTATAAGGTTAAAATTGGTGGATTCTGAGACGCTCAGACTCCACCTTCTTGAAAAATACGGTGTTGGTCTTATCTCAATAGGGGAAAGGGATATGAGAATAGCTTTTTCTTGCCTGGAGGAGAGCGAAATATCTGAGCTTTTCAATATCATTCTGCAGGGGGTTGAAGATCTGAAAGGACTGAATGCGTAAAAAATAATGAGGTAATAGAATTTACCAATACTTTGGACAGGCTAGCATGTGGCACTATTGAATCGTTTTAAAAAGATCATCCAATCCATTGTCGGCAAAGAGCAGTCCACCAATTTCGCCCAGGCCGGCAAATGGACCTTATACTTCATATTAATAGGGCTTATAGCCGGCCTTGGATCCATTGTTTTTCATTACCTGTGTAGGCTCGGTCTACATTATTTTATGGATTTTATGGCCGGTTATCGGCCCCCTTCACCGGCCGGTGAACATCATCTTTTGCCACCCACAGGTACCCCATTCAACCGTGCAATCCTTCTTTTTCTTCCTGCATTTGGCGGTCTTTTGAGCGGATGGTTAGTATATACCTATGCTCCTGAAGCGGAAGGTCATGGAACAGATGCTGCGATTGATGCTTATCACAGACAAGGCGGCTTCATGCGCAACAGGGTCCCGCTGATTAAAACCATAGCTTCCGCTCTTACACTGACAACCGGTGGTTCAGGGGGACGGGAGGGTCCTATCGCCCAAATTGGTGCTGGTTTTGGTTCATTTCTGGCAACAGTTTTAAAACTTTCAGAACGGGAGCGTAGAATAATGATGGCTGCCGGGGTAGGCGCCGGAATTGGCAGTATTTTCCGAGCTCCTCTGGCAGGTGCCCTTTTTGCTGCGGAGGTGCTTTACCGTGATCCGGAGTTTGAACCAGAAGTTATTATTCCGGCCGGTATCTCCTCTGTGGTGGCTTATTGTTTGTTTTGTCTTGTGCTCGGCTGGGGTACTCTGTTTGAATCGCCTGATTTTATATTTCGTAATCCATTGGAGTTAGGGCCTTACCTGGTGCTGTCTCTTGTTCTTGTGGGGATGGCTGTTTTTTATATCAAATTCTTTTACGGAGTCGTAAAAGTATTTCCATTAAGATCCCCAATCACTTCAAGCCGGCTATAGGAGGACTGTGTACCGGTATAGTCGGTTTCTTCTGGCCCCAGACCCTGGCTTTTGGATATGGTTTTGCCCAACAAGCACTGCACAATGAGCTGACAATTCCGTTTTTGCTTTTTCTTGCTATTGGTAAAGTATTGACCACATCATTTTCCATCGGGTCCGGGGGGAGCGGCGGGGTGTTCGGCCCGTCCATTGTAATTGGCGGCGCAATGGGTGGCGTGGTGGGAAAAGTTTTTCACCAGATCATGCCTGGTGTTGTCACTGAACCCGGGGCGTTTGTTGTGGTTGGTATGGCAGGCTTTTTTACGGCTGTGTCAAACACTCCGATTTCTACCATCATATTTGTCAGTGAAATGACCAACTCGTATCATTTGCTTCTGCCCAGCCTTCTGGTCTGTTCAGTATCTTATCTTGCGGCACGTAAATGGACCATCTATGAAAAACAGGTCAAAAGCAAGATCGACTCTCCGGCCCATGCAGGAGATTTCTTTGTGGATATCTTACAGGCTATCAGAGTCAAGAATCTACTGCACCTTGTCAAAAAGGTGGAAGTTATCCCCAGGAAGATGACCTTTCATGATTTCAGGGAGTTTTTTACCGAGACAAAGCAGCACTACTTTCCGGTTGTGGATCAGTTTAATAGACTGGTGGGGATATTCTCCAGCACGGATATCAGAGGCATAATCTTTTCGCGGGGCGTAGGGAATCTTGTGGTGATGAATGATGTTGCCACCTTTGACATTATATTTACTACGCCCTCAGAGGATCTGAATACTGTATTGCAGAAGTTTACTATTAAAAATATCGACAGTCTTCCTGTTGTAAAGGATGATGATCATGGTATTCTTATCGGGATGCTTAACCGTAGGGAGGTTATTTCATATTACAATGAGCAGGTGCGAAAGATGAAAAACAGGGATTAAACTTGATAGTTAACCTGCATAAGGAATAACCCATGCGCCGGCGCAGTTACACCGGCAAGGTTTCGATCCTTTGACAAAAGTATCTTGTTGAAGTCATTGGGTGTGATTTTGCCAAGACCAACATCCACAAGTGTTCCGACAATATTTCGCACCATAAATCTCAAGAAGCCGTTCCCTTCTATTTTAAAAACCAGATATCCGTCATCTATTTTTTCGAGATTCGCATGCATAACAGAGCGGATGGTGTTGGCTCTGGGACTCCCTGTTCCTTCAAACGCCTTGAAGTCGTGGATCCCGATGATATAACGCAGTGAGCTGACCATGCCATCCAGATCGAGTCTCTTTCGGATGTGCCAGGCAAATTGCCTGAAGATTGCGGCAGGGAGGTTGCGATTTAATATTCTGTAATGATAAGATTTGCTTTTAACATCATATCGGGCATGAAATTTTGCTGAAATCTGTGTACACGCCGTGATGACAATATCTTTGGGCAAAAGGCTGTTAAGACCTTTTTGAAAAACACCGGGATCCAATGCTGTGTGGCAGTGAAAGTTTGCGACCTGTCCAAAGGCATGCACGCCGGCATCTGTTCTGCCGGAACCTGTCAGAGTTGTCTGGTTTCCCGTCATGGTCAACAGGGCTTTCTCAATTTCGCCCTGTATGGTCTGATCACTGGCCTGACGCTGCCAACCGTGATAGGCGGTGCCGTCATATTCGATGATAATTTTAAAGTTCTTCATCATTTTATAATGCAGATTGACAATATTTGACTATTCTGTCAAATGAAATCGATAAAGTAAAGACATGGTAATGTCAAAATAAATTCCATGTTTACTAACTGGTGCCCATCCATAAATACATTTGAGCACCAAGTAGTTTCCAATTGATAAATGAGAGATTTTTTCGATGAGCAAGGCCGCACAAGGGTTTTCGCTTTTCGTACGTCGAAGGCGGAAACCAGCGAAGAACGCCGCTCATCGGGAAAATAGCCATTTATGGATGGAAAATAACTAAGGGTTCACAAAGAGGACAAATATGAGCGTTATAATGTGTCCAGGCTTTAAGGCTGCAGGAGTTGCTGCTGAGCTTAAGAAAAAAGGCAAAAAGGATCTCGGGCTTATCTGTTCACGGGTACCTGCAAATGTCGCAGGTGTGTTTACTAAAAACCGGGTAAAGGCAGCACCTGTTCTTCTCGACATGGAGTTGATAAAATCAGGCGTCTGCCAGGCAGTTATTGTCAACAGCGGCAGTGCCAACTGTTGTACCGGCGAGCAGGGGATGCGTGATGCCGAAGCCATGGCAAGCTTAGCAGCATCTGAACTCGGGATTTCAAACGATTTGGTGTTTGTGGCTTCAACAGGTGTTATCGGTGAACCCCTGCCGATTGAAAAAATTAAAACAGCGATTCCCGACCTTGTCAAATCACTTCAGCCTGAAGGAATTCCTGACTTGGCCAGGTCGATAATGACAACAGACACGGTTCCTAAGATGGTCTCCGCACAGGGAATTGTGGAAGGGAAGACTTTTACCGTTACCGGTGTTGCCAAAGGGGCAGGAATGATCCGTCCGGATATGGCCACAATGCTTTGCTTTGTCTGTACCGATGTTGGAGCAGCATCGGAAATTTTAAAAGAGACTTTGGTTAAGGCTGCACATCGGTCTTTTAACCGGATAACCATTGACGGGGATACAAGCACCAACGATACGGTTCTGGTTATGGCAAACGGGCTGTCAGGAGCTGTTATTCGAAGCGTAGCCCAAAGAGATATTTTTCAAAAAGTTTTAGATGAAATCTTTTTGGACTTGGCCAAACAGCTAATAAGAGACGGGGAAGGGGTTACAAAGCTGGTTGAAATTATGGTTCGGGGAGCGGTGTCGGACTCTGATGCCTGGAAAGTTGCAGATACTGTTGCCCATTCTCCTCTGGTAAAGACTTCATTTTTCGGAGAGGATGCCAACTGGGGGCGTATTGTTGGCGCTGTGGGCAGGGCGGATGCTAAAGTAGATCCTGATAAGATAGATATTTATTTTGATGATGTCCAATTGGTTAAAGCCGGTATTAGTTGCGGAAAAGCCGTGGAGGCTGAAGCCACGAAAGTTCTCAAGAAATCGGAATTTGTAGTAACCGTTGATTTAAACATGGGCCGGGGTTCTGATTTGATGTATACCTGTGATTTTTCCGTGGACTATGTAAAAATCAACGCGGATTACAGGTCTTAAGTTTCCTGCCATGACTATGATGCGTTTGCAAAAATATCTTTCCGAAGCCGGCATCTGTTCCAGAAGGAAGGGAGAAGAATATATTAGAGAAGGGCTTGTAAGGGTGAACAGCAGAGTTGTTACCGAGCTTGGCACAAAGGTAGACCCTGAGAAAGACAGCGTAGAATTTGATGGAAAGATTATAGCGCTAAAAAGTGAGCCGATGTATATAGCGCTGAACAAGCCGAAAGGATACGTCACAAGCTGCAGTCATCCTGGTGAAAAAATAGTGCTTGATCTTATAGATATTCCCCAGCGGATATATCCCATAGGAAGGCTTGACAAGGATTCAACCGGACTTCTGATTCTGACCAACGACGGCACACTCCACCACAGGCTTTCACACCCTTCCTTTGATCATGAAAAAGAATATGATGTTACTGTCTCAAGGCCCATAACCGATGGCTCCCTCCGGAACATTGCCGGAGGGTTGCCGATGATGGGGAGCAAAACCAGACCCGCCAAGATCCAGAGGATTTCTTCCAGACGTTTTCGTATAATACTCAAAGAGGGCAGAAACAGGCAGATACGGCGCATGGTCAGAAAAGTTGGTAACCATGTGACAAGGTTAAGGCGGATAAGGGTTTCAAAAATTAAACTGGGAACGCTGGCCGAGGGAGCCTGGCGTAATTTGACGGAAAAAGAAAAAAAGGAACTTTTAAGCCGGCTAAATTCCTGAGAATATTTATTGACATCGACGTTCTAATAGGTTAAAAAGTATAGCATATTAGATGACGTCGTGGTAATATGTTTTACTAAGAGACTCGAAGAGAGGGACATATTATGATTAAATTGGGACCGGAGCCAGTGGAGATGAGAGCCATGTCGGATGATGATATTTTTTCATCACGATTAAAACTTCTTATTATCATGGCCAAGGCCTATTTAAAAGACTGCCCCCTTGGGAATTACCGAAAAAAGGCGATCATAGAAAATGCGAATCATGTTTTTTATCACTCCCTACATATGGTCAGCGAATCCTTGAATTTAAAAAACGACGGCTTTGATTTCCAGGCAGGCATTGCTTCCAAAGAAAAGACCTCGGAGGAGCATCTGTTTCATCAGCGAGTTCAGCTTCTGGCCGTGATGGCTAAAGCTCTGGCTGAGGACCGTCTCAAGGGTCATTTCAGGAAAAAGGCTCTCACCGATAATTTGAACAAGATCTGTGAGGCTCTTATATTCAAATTCCAAATTCAAGAAGTGGATTTTCTAAAAGTAGCGTGAACCAGGTCAATATACCAAATGTGAAGATAGCTGTTATTGATGATGATCTGCTGGCCCGAGATTTTGTGGTAACAGTTTTAATGTATTGTGTAAACAGAGATGTCTTATCTTTTGATAACGGTTTGGCTGCCTGGAAACATATAGAGGATTATGAGAGTTTCGACATAATTATTTCAGAGATTGATGTGTCCGGGTTGAACGGATTTGAACTTATGGCTAAATTCAAGAAAAAAAGTCCGGACAAAAAATGCCTTCTGATGTCCGACAATCCTGCCAATGAGCAACCCGCCAGGAATTCCGGGGCAGATGCTTTTCTCGCCAAGCCCGTTAGCGTGAATGATCTCTTTGATGTGGTGCAAACTTTTGTCGTAAGAGGTTAGTAGGCGATATGTTTTTGGTTATTTCCCGACAAACTCACCAAATTTAAACTTGCCGACCATTTTCTTGCCGTCGGGAGAAGTCAAAGTCCCTTTTCCGTGGAGCTTATTATCTTTGAATTGGCCCACATATTTGACTCCGTTTGGCCGAACCAGAATCCCATGTCCGTTCAACATGTTGTTCCTAAATTCACCCACATATTTTTCACCATCAGGAGATGTCAACGTCCCTTTGCCATTCATCTTTCCATCTTTAAATTGACCCGTGTATTTGTCACCATCGGGATAGATGAACGTACCTTGCCCGTTCATACAATCTCCTTTTATACACCCGCCAAAAGTATTCAAAGGAGAAAAACAAATTATCAATAGTAAGGCTACGCCTAAAACTCTCATTTTACCCCCCCCATTCTTATAATTTTCTAAGTAGGTATAATTACAATCACAACCCTTCTATTCATGGTGTCATTTGAAGATATGGGTTGTGACTCACCAAAACCCACGGTCTGTATTCTTGCCGGATCTACCCCTCTTTGTGTCAGAGCACTCTTAACCGCCAGTGACCGTTTTTCAGACAAAGTTTGATTATATGCTTCAGAACCTTTTGAATCGGTATGGCCCTCGACCCTGATTGTTGTCTGTGGATATCTGTTTAATACATTAGCAACTCTGCCGATCTCCCCGTATGCACCCGGTTTCAGAATTGAGGAGTCAAAGTCAAACAAGACCTCAGATTGGAAAGTGGCACTTAAAACATCCTGTGTTCTTCGAATACTGGCGGCTTCGCTTGCAGCCATCGCAGCTCTCAATTCTTGCTCCTGCCTGTCCATATACGCACCGATTTGATGACCGGCGACACCACCAATAGCTGTGCCGATTGCTGCTCCGAGAAGAGTGGATTCTGTATGTCCACCGATAACTTGACCAAGAATTGCGCCACCTGCAGCGCCAATTAAAGCGCCTGTTTTTGCTCCTCTTTCCTGTTGTGTCGGTCCGGCGCATGAAAAAAGAGATATGGCCAGCACCAGACTTGCAATGATTGCAATTATTTTTTTCATTACTTAGCCCCCTTAGTTTATTTTGCTCTGAAAAACCTGGTCCTTTGGGCCAGGACTCTTTGTTGTTAATTCCCTTGCAGCCGGGTTGCTTCCACAAAGTGATGAATGATGTTAATACTAAATAACACTAGCGCCTTTATAAACGACCTTTAAGGTTTCGTCGAAACCTTCCCGATCAATCTTCATGGCAAGTGGTAGATAATCGAGTATATCCTGAGCCGTAATTCCATCTTCACCCAAATCTTTTGCTGCAAGGTCGCCGGAAAACCCATGAATGAACACACCTTTTCTTGCTGCATCTTCAATGGACAAGCCAAGACCAAACATGGCGGCAATGGTTCCTGTCAGGACATCCCCCGATCCTGCCGAAGCCATCCCGGGATTACCACTCATATTAATATAGACCTTTTCATCGGGATAGCCTATCAGTGAATGGGCTCCCTTTAAAACAATAATTGAATTCAACTCCTTTGAGGTACTCTGGAGAATATCTATTTTATCTTTCTCAAGATCGCCGACACTCATTTTTGTAATTCTGGACATCTCTCCCATATGAGGGGTCAAAAGGGTAGGCGCTTTTCTCTGTTTTAGTGTATCCAGATCTTTGGAAACGGCGGTAATTCCATCACCATCTATAAGGAGCGGCTTTTCAATATTCTTTACCAGTTCTCTTGTTAGTCGTTGTGTTTCTTCATTTAATGATAAGCCAGGGCCTATTACCACCATATCCATTTTATCAGAAAGCTCAAGTAATGCATCTTTGTTCTTTAAAGAGATGCTCCCCGAGTCCGTTTCTTTTTGTGGGATAAAAACAATTTCACTTCCCTTATTGGCAATAAAAGGTGTCAAAGAAATTGGTGCAGCCAGGCGGGAATACCCTCCGCCAGTCTTCAGAAACGAAAGGGCAGAAAAATAGGGTGCTCCAAAATAGCTCGAAGCACCTGCAATGAAGAGAACATCACCAAAATCTCCCTTATGGGCAATTTTGTCTTTTGGGGGAAGTTTAATGTAATTGTTGATTTCAACTTTTATCGAATCTTGATTGTAGAGTGATGGAGGAAAAGATATATGTGAAACATACAATTTACCACAATGTTCATGACCGGGGAAAAGCATATTTCCTATCTTGGGAAGGCCAAAAGTTACGGTATAGTTTGCCTTAACTGCGGAACCCATAATTTCTCCGGTATCGCCATTGATACCGGAGGGGATATCAACACTGAAAACCTTTTTCCTGCTTTTGTTTATTAACCGAATGACATCTCTATAGAGTCCTTCCACATTTCTTGTTAAGCCAGTTCCAAAGATTGCGTCAACTATTGCGTTGCAATGCAGGACATCACTCTTTATCGAATCAACAGATTCAATGTGCCGGATCTCAATCTGTAATCCGGATATAATATCAAAATTCTTTTTTGCCGCACCTTTATATTTATTCACATCCCCCAGAATAAAGACCTTCACATCTCCACCATTTGAGTGAATTTTTCTTGCGATAACAAATCCATCCCCTCCGTTATTACCGATACCGCAAATGATCACAAATTTTTTATACGCAACCCCGAATTCATCCATTATAACAAAATACGAAGCCTCCCCCGCGTTTTCCATTAAAATCTCTTCCGGTATGGCGAGTTTCTCTATGGCATATCGATCCAGAGACCTCATCTGGGCAACTCTGCTTACTTTCATTTTTCACTCCTTATGCAATGTCATTTTTATGGCAATATTTTTTTATCGCCACCAAAATATCAAAGCGCTGAGAAAGATGATAAAATATATCCGAATTTATCACATAAATTACAAATTTGGTTTAAGTTTGTACGGGTTAGGATTTCAGAGTAAAATTTCCATTCCTTCTCTTGCAACGATAATTTCAAGATCGGATTGATTATTCATACGCTTGCAAAAGTGTTTTTCGAGTGCAAGGAGTTCTTTGTCTGTCCTCAAGGGGTCATGGTGAAAAAGGACGATTTTTTTTACTTCGGCTTTAAGGGCAGAATCAATTGCATGTTCAAAGTAGGAATGTCCCCAGTCTAATTTTGATGAAAAATACTCTTCCATAGTGTACTGACAATCATGGACAAGAACATCTGCACCTCGAAAAAAATTCAGCAGCTTTTGGTTTTCTACCCTGGCCGCTTCTTCTCCTTTCTCGTTTGCAACAGGGTCATAATCCGGAGAGTTTGAGTCTGTGAAAAAGACGTTTCTGAAGGGTTCTGTGTCATAGGCGGTACAAAGGATCTTGTCTTTAAATTCAAAGCGGTACCCCAGACAAAGAAGCGGGTGATTCAGGTATTTTGTTTTAAGCGTGATCCCGTCACCAAGATCCATTTTGCATTCGTTTAGCTGAAGGTACTCAATATCAGCTGTAAGTTCACCGTGCAAAACCGGAAAGTAACGGTAGCGAAGCATGTCGCTCATTATCTTGTCAAGGGTATCTTCTTCGAATGTTATCGGTCCGTATACTTTCAGTTTTGTGCCCGGAATATTGATAGGTTTGAAAAAGGGGAACCCAATGATGTGATCCCAGTGGGTATGGGTTATGAATATTTCGGTATTGATAGGCCCTTTTGGCAGATCATTTTGTACCAGGTGGTTTCCCAAAGGGCGAATGCCGGTTCCAGAATCTATAATGATGAGCCTGCCTTTTTCGCCAAACCGGAGTTCTAAGCATGAGGTGTTTCCCCCAAATTCCACTGTGTCTGGTCCAGGGCATGCAATAGAGCCTCGAACTCCCCAGAAACGAACCTTCATGTCGTTTTCCTTTCCTTATTTTGAAATTTTCAGAAATATTTGGGCTTTTTCTATCTCTCGGTTTACTTCATCGAAAAGATCTCCAGAATAATCGAGAGATATGTTCGTGTAAGTACCTAAGTGCTGAAACACTTCAGGCCAAATTTCCTCGAAACATCGGTTTCCGGAGAAACCAATGCCCGAACTGTTTGCGAAATAATTAGCAAGAATCACGGTGAAAAGAATATCTTTCTGTTCGCCTTCATATGTTTCCGGGGAGTGATGATAGGTTACAGTATCTATAATTTCTGTCCCCAGCTTCCAGTTTTCCATAATAAGATTTCCTGCTTGGGTATGATCAATGCCCAAAAACTGTTTTTCGGAGATGGATAGAGGTAGATGTTCTCTGTCCGAGGTTTCCATTG
The DNA here is from genome assembly GCA_019313505.1 of Deltaproteobacteria bacterium. Taxonomy (GTDB): domain Bacteria; phylum Desulfobacterota; class Desulfobacteria; order Desulfobacterales; family UBA11574; genus S5133MH16. Next base: position 3,708 of record JAFDBA010000052.1, on the reverse strand, counting down.
CAAGCCTATATTCATCAGAAAATTTACTGTTTAATGGTATCTTCCCAATGTCGTGCAAAAGCCCGGCAATAAAGAATCCCTCTAGTTGCTCGCGGCTTACGTTGCATTTTTTGGCAATCAGCTTGGAAATAACTCCCACTGCGAGGGAATGTTGCCAGAATAAATCCATATTAAGGGCTTGAAAGTTCTTACTTTTTCCTAAGGTGCTTACCACAGCAGCGCCAAGGACAAGATTTTTCACTGTATTCATACCAAGCATAATGATTGCCCGCACAAGGGAGATGACTTCCTGGGAGAGACTAAAGTAGGCTGAATTGATAAGTCTCATAACCTTCCCTGTTAGCACGGGATCTAGGCTGATTACCCTGCTCAGATCCGCAGGAGATGTGTTTACATCACGGCAGATTTCCATGACCTTAGTAACCGTTGCCGGGAAAGCAGGCAATTTGCTGATATGAGACTGAAGTATCGCTAATCTCTTGTGATATTCCATGTGGTGCCTATAATTCTATCTGTTTTGGCATGTCATAACGATACCGGTGTCGAACTTTTTGCTAAGTGATACCGGCTTAATTGTCAAACATTAATTCACAATTCAAGCTTTTGACACCATTGATACGACTGTATCAGTTAAATATCATTGGAGGTTTTATCTGTAAATAGAAAATAAAATAATAATGAAGATTGACTTTGAAGCACGTTCATGGTTTTAAATTCAACTGTATCGTTAATATCCAAATTGAGAGGTTCTCATGTATAATCCAGGCGCCTTCTTAATTTCTTCCGCCGCCCCTACGAGCATATTCAGTTTTTTTTTCGGGGGGTATTTCCGGGAAAGGGAACGGGCCTACCGGTTATGAGATCTAATTTACACAACTGCTTATTATTTTTAATTATTTCCCCTTTGTTGCTTTTTGCTGCCTGCCGTTATGATTTCCAAGAAAGGATTCCCCCCAAAGCAGTTAACGGAGTTCTCGATCTAACAGATTGGGATTTTAAAAGAGATGGTCCGGTTAACCTTTCAGGCCAGTATGAGTTTTACTGGAAACAACATTTAAAACCCATGGATTTTTCCAAGGCACCTCCGCCCCAAAAAACCGGATTTATCAAAGTACCGGGGTATTGGAACAGCTATAAACTAGAGGGAAAGAATCTTCCTGGAAATGGATATGCCACATATCGATTGAAAATTCTTTTCAATGACTCAAAGGAACCATTTGCTTTAAAATTATTAAGTATAGGTACTGCATTTACTGCCTATATGAATGGACAAAAAGTATGCTCAGTGGGAACGGCAGGGAAAGATCGTGAAACTACAGTTCCTCGATATTTTCCACAGGTAATCGATTTTCAAGTTGAAACAAACCAGATCGAGATCATTTTCCAGGTGTCTAATTTTCATCACAGGCGAGGCGGAGTCAGAGAAGTTGTCCTGTTGGGACATGAGAAGGAAATTCGGGACATCAAAGAGAAAAGGCTTAAATTTGATCTATTTATATTGGGTAGTATTTTTATTATGGCGCTGTACCATCTTGGTCTTTTTACGCTCAGAAAAAAGGATCGTTCACCGCTTTATTTTAGTATTTTCTGTTTTCTGGTTGCGTTAAGGCTTATCACTACAGGTGAAAGATATTTTATTCATCTTTTCCCAAATACAGCTTGGGAGTTAATGATCAAGCTTGAATATCTTTCTTTTTATCTTGCCGTTCCTGCTTTTATCCTATTTATGCAATCCCTTTTTTATCTGGAAACTTCAAAGCGAGTTTCCCATTTCATAGCAGTTTCAGGTTGTGCTTTTTCATGTGTTGTGGTTTTTACCCCCGCAAGAGTTTTTTCACATACACTTCAAGCATACCAAATCATAACCCTGATAGCCATTATATACGGACTTTATGTGCCAATTGTTGCTTTGATCAGAAAGAGAGACGGGGCCTTTGTTTTTCTTCTTGGCTTTATGATTTTAGCTTTTACAGTCATAAACGATATGATGTACGCTGAAAATGTAATCCAAACCGGATATTTTGCGCCGTTTGGCCTTTTTATTTTTATTTTTTTCCAGGCATTTATTATATCCCTTAGCTTTTCAAAAGCCTTTACAACAACAGAAATGCAGTTTAAGGAATTGAAGGAGACTTATCAAGCATACAGAGGAGAAATTATCGATCGGGTACAGGCCGAGGAGGCTTTGAATGAAAGCGAAAAGAAATATAGAAATATTCTTAACAGCATGGAAGACGGATATTATGAGGTTGATCTGTTTGGAAATATAACCTTCGTCAATCCGGCTTTTTTCAAACATCTGGGTTATTCTAAAGAAGAGTTGGTCGGCATGAACAATCGACATTTTATGACTGAAGATACTGCTCAGAAAGTATTCAAAATTTTTAACGAAGTTTATCGAACAGGGAAACCCGCTCTGGCATTCGATTGGGAAAACGTCACAAAGGATGGAACAAGGAGATTTGTCGAGTGCTCTGTAGCACTGATTCGTGATTCAAGAGGTCAGCCCACAGGATTTAGGGGTGTTGGACGCGACATCACCGAGCGAAAGCAAGCTGAAGAACGGGAAAGGTTACATCAAGAGCAGCTTTTTCAGGCCAGTAAAATGGTTGCTTTGGGAACGCTTGTCTCCGGTGTGGCCCACGAGGTTAATAACCCCAATAATTTTATCAGGCTGAATACTCCAACGTTGCTGGAAGCATGGGAAAATATTATACCGATACTTGAGGAATACTATGAGAAGAATGGCGATTTTATCATAGGGGGTATGAACTACACCGAGATGCGTGAAAAGATTCCGATATTGTTTTCCGGAATATTGGATGGGTCTAAACGGATCATGCAAATCGTTGAAGACTTAAAGAATTTCGTGCGGAAGGATACTTCTGATGTGGCACAATCGGTGGATATTAACGCTGTTTTAAAGTATGCCATCTCACTCATCTCTAATATGATAAAGAAATCCACAAGTTATTTTTCAGTAGAATATGGAAGGGATTTGCCCGTGCTGTCAGGTAATTTCCAACGGCTTGAACAGGTCTTTATAAATTTAATCCAAAACGCTTGCCAGGCCCTTCCGGATTCAAAAAGAGGTCTTTTTGTTTCAACGTCTTGGGATGAAGCGGTGAATAATATTGTGGTCAAAGTCAAAGATGAAGGCGTGGGGATTCCATCCGAGAGTTTGGCGCAAATTACGGACCCGTTTTTCACTACCAAGCATGATTCAGGAGGCGTTGGGTTGGGTTTGTCAATTTCTTCAAGAATTATTGAAGAGCATGGTGGTAGAATGACTTTTGTCTCAGAAATAGGGAAGGGAACAACGGCCGAGATTATCTTACCCGTTAATCAAAAAAACAATAAGTTGAAAGGGATAGTAGAATGACTGAATCTATATATCCTCTCTTACCGGTGATGCTGGTGGATGACGAAGTACAAGCTTTGGATAGTTTTGAAATTGCACTCCGTTCTGCGAGTATGAATAATTTTATCCGTTGTCAGGACAGCCGCGATGTAATGCTGATGCTTTCCGAGCGGGAGATCGAGGTTATGCTGCTGGATTTGAGAATGCCGTATGTGTCAGGTGAAGAGCTGCTCCCGCTGATAAACAGCGACTTCCCGGAAGTACCCGTCATTATTATTACAGGGGCAAACGATGTGGAAACCGCCGTAAAATGCATGAAACACGGTGCATTTGACTATATGGTTAAG
>JAFDBA010000201.1 GCA_019313505.1 Deltaproteobacteria bacterium | reverse complement strand
ATTATGAGGTCTCCACGATTTCTAAAAGCGTCCAGCCGTTGTTTGACAAAAGGTATAATTGATCGCGCAGTGTCGCCGCAAAAGAGCGCTCCGTTTTTATCAATAAAATCGTTTAACATATCAACGATAATCAAGGCTTTTTTTGACATATTGGTTTCCTTATTAATCCGTACAATTTTTATCGTAACATATGAATTATAATGAAAAACTTCAAGGAAATTTTGGACAGATCATATATTCTTGACTATTTATGCAATTTCAGGTTGTTTTCTTGGAGGAAAAGGCTGTTTTAAACACATTTTTTTTGACGTAACCTTGACCTTTTACGTTTTATATGTCTATATTAGTTGAAAAACGGGTAAAAAAATCATCTTTTTCAACCAATGGTAAAAATGAATAAAATATATTCAACAAATTTGGTACAAAAATTAACCGGGGCGACTATTAATCAGCTAAAATATTGGGTAAAAATTAATCTTGTTTCCCCGGAAAGAGATGGCAAGTTTTCTTTTTATTCTTTTAAGGATATCGTAAAGTTACGAGTATTGGTTTCATTGAGAAAAAAAGGGTTAAGTCTTCAACAAGTAAGAAAAGGAATAAAAAATTTAACCATGATGTTACCAGATGAAGAGCCCATTACTCGCCTGATCATCTATACCGATGGAATGGATATGATTGTTGTTGAAAAAGGGAAATATTTCAACGCAATAACAAAACAACAGTATATCCGATTTGACACGGAACAGATTGGCGCTGAGATAATTAAGTTACAAAAAACGAATAGTACTTTTACAAAAGTAAAAGACAATTTTGAAAATAAAAAAGTTATGCCTTTCCCATATAGTTAAGCTATTGCAGCATGGATGAAAGAACACAATTGCAATGAATGTGTTAAACACAGTTCGCAATGAATTAAATCAATTAGGTTATTTAGACAACCTATTACAGGAAGATTATGTCTTCGATGATGCCTCTGTTTCTGGAATTCGAGAGCTAAATATCCCCTTCGCGGCATTCGCACAATGGCCGCCTTCCTATCGTAACGCTTGCATCGGTGTGCTGACTGCAAATGGTCAATCGGGGCCGCAATATGTTTCGGGCTATCGAGCCCTCGGCGCCCCCATGTTTTTTGAAGCGTTTCATGACCATATCGTCCGTTACCGTGTTGAGGCCTTTGGCCAAGCTGTTTTTTTGGAATCCATCCCGGTTCAAGATATTTGTAAAGCTTTTAAGGACAATAGAAATAAATGGAGCCCCGACGCAATTTTTCGTGCCAAAGCCATAACGCCATTGGTAGATCCTGTTCAACTTGATTTTGTCGATATCGGACTTCTCCCAGCCTTGAAAGGTATGATCCATAGTAAATTGGATCGTTTGCTTAAAGGCACCCTTCATGAAGCTATCAGCACATATAAGAATAGCACATCAGGTAATAAACCCGATGAGACATTGCTTTTTCGCCTGGTTTTCCGTTTTCTTGCTGCAAAGGTTTTCAAGGATAAGAGACATCCAGGCAACTGGGATGACCCAGAGGCGAATACTATCATAAAAGAGATTCAGGGATTTTATGGCTTTACAGAGACAGATATGCAAGGGATTCTTGATGAGCCCTGCACACAACAGACTGTCTGGGATAAGTTTCGAAATGCTTTTAACTTTCAAAATCTCTCTGTGGATGACCTGGCGTTTATTTATGAAAACACTCTGATCCGAAAGGAATTCCGCGAACAGTATGGTATACACAGTACACCCCAGGCTATAGCCGAGCTTATTGTCGATCGCCTCCCCTTCGAATCTTTAGCAGAGAATGAACGGTTTGTTATAGAGCCTTGTGCAGGGCACGGAGTTTTTTTGGTTGCTGCCCTGCGCCGGCTTCGTGAATTATTGCCTGCATCTTGGACCGACCAAGAGAGACACAAATACCTAAAAGACCGGCTAACTGCCATAGAGGTGGATGTTTTTGCCGCAGAAGTCTGCCGCTTATCTCTGATGCTGGCGGATTATCCCAATCCGGACGGATGGCAAATTATATCTCAAGATATTTTCGCCAGCGATGTGCTGAAAAAGCAGTTAAAAACATCGCAAATTGTGCTCTGTAATCCTCCTTTTGAAGATTTTACTCCAGATGAAAAAAAACATTACGGCAAAAGAATTTTAAGTGTCCACAAACCTTATGAGGTACTAAACAAAGTCATGGAAAATCCCCCGGCCATGTTAGGCTTTGTCTTACCAAAATCAGCCATAATGGGAGGGAGATACAGAGACATGCAGGATAGGATTGCTGGAACTTATAAGAATGTAGAAACAATCGCTCTGCCGGATCGAATCTTTGCCTTTTCAGATCAAGAAACCATGTTAGTTCTTGCTTCAGACCGTAACGAGGACACCAAAACAAATGTTTTTATCCGCACTTTTTGGATACACGAGAATGATAGGAGACCGCTTCTTGAAACGGGTCAATTGCCCGAAGGGATTAGCAAGGTTATAAATCGTTCAACCCATATAAAGTCTATTTCTTTGGGGAACGTGCCACTTTATGAGATTTGGAACTATCTTCAAGACTACCCTCGTCTTGGAGATATTGCGGACTTTCATCAAGGTATTTGGTGGAACGTTTCCCTTGAAAAGAATAGAAGCAGCTTAATATCTTCTAATCCGAATCCTGGGTTCAAAAAAGGGTTGGATACGGTTCAAGGGAAAATTGAGTCCTACGATGCAGAAAGATTTGTATATCTCAATATGGATGAACGGTACCGGCGTACGACCGCACATTCATTTCCCTGGGACAAACCTAAAGTTATTGCTAATGGTCGTAGAATAAGCCGTGGACCATGGCGGATTGTTGGTTATCCAGACTCAAGTGGATTGGTTTGTACTAAGAATTTTATGGGGATTTGGCCAAAGAGTGATATTAATATTGAGGTACTTTCAGCGCTGATTAACTCTCCATTGGTTAATGCTGCGCTCTATCTTAATGGGTATGGGCGTGATAATTCAATTCGTATATTGGAACAGATTCATATCCCCTCCCCCGAAGTTATAGATAAAGAGAGGATTGGTCGCCTCATAAAGTACTATATTAATCTCAAGTCAACAATTATGAAGGAACCGGCCAAAAAACCAACCATTCAAGAAAGTATTCAAATTCTAATGGAAATCGACAGTTTAATTTTAAAAGCCTATGATTTGCCACCAAGACTTGAACGAAAGCTGCTGGAATTTTTTAGAGGATACCCTCGGCCCGTTCCATTTGATTTTTCTAATTATTACCCAGAAGACTTTAAACCTTGTATTCCTTTACACAAATATCTTGAGATGGATTTAAAGCAGACCAGTGCGGGAGAACTGCTCAAAAGAATCACACCCTTTGATTCCGAAGATATGCATGATTTTTTTATGGACATTGAGGCAGGACAATCCTGATGGACGGATACCTTTTTGATACTAATGCAGTTAGTATTCTTTGGAATGTCAGGCACCCTGAACATGATACAGTCAAAAGTTTTTTTGCAAGCGTTTCCGGTTCCCCTGTTTGGTTATCCACTATAGTTCTGGCAGAAATAGAATATGGACTTAAAGTAACTCCAAAAATCGATGTGGAGAGTCAGAATCAAGTCAGGCGCGAAATGTCGAAGTGCCCTCTCATACTTGATATTGATAAGCATAC
>JAFDBA010000051.1 GCA_019313505.1 Deltaproteobacteria bacterium | reverse complement strand
TTTGAAAAATGGCTCTGGATTCTGATTCAAAAAAATGGCTTAAAAGCCGTTTCCACAACAATGTCAAATTTGACGAACCCATGTCAAAACATACATCGTTACGTGTGGGCGGCCCTGCCGAAGCTTTTGTTGCTCCGGAAAATATTGAGGCATTAAAGGCCCTTGTAACATGGTCATGGCAAAAGAAAATTCCTTATCTGATTATCGGCAACGGTACAAATCTATTGGTCAAAGACAGCGGTATAAATGGGGTTGTGATCGTGTTGACAAAGTGTCCTAAAACAATTTCTCAAACAGACATTAACACAGATTGGGTTATTGTTACCGCCATGGCAGGTGTTCGCATGCAAACACTTTGTTCCTTTGCCCTGGGAAGGGGGCTTGAAGGAATGAATTTTGCCATCGGCATTCCCGGTACGGTTGGGGGAGGAATTATGATGAACGCGGGCACATCCTACGGTTCTATGGAAAGTGTCCTTGAATCAATAAACATTCTGCTCCCCACAGGTCAGGTGTGCAAAATTAAAAAAGAAAAACTCAATTTTGCTTACAGGAAACTTTCATGGAACAAAGAACAGATGGATGTTAATCGCGGACAACAGATTGTATTAGACGGCTGCTTTCGCCTGCACCCTTCGGACCCTGAAAAACTGAAAAAAGAGGCTAAAAAAATTTTAGAGACACGTCGGCAAAGACAGCCCACAAGTTTGCCAAGTGCAGGATGTTTTTTTAAAAATCCAGCATCAGGAAAGACAGCCGGCGAGCTTATCGAGGCTGCCGGACTCAAGGGAAAATCAATCGGCGGAGCAAAAATTTCATCAAAGCACGCCAATTTTATCATAAACCACCATAAAGCATCCGCCGCTGACTTTCTGGCATTGATGGAACTTGTTGAAGAAGCCGTATTAAAAATGTTCGACATTGATCTTAAAAGAGAGGTTAAGGTTGTTGGGTCGTAAGCACATACGAAGGAACTATTACAAGAACAGCACCGCCAAAAAGTGTAATAGAATTATAAAGCGTCTTGTTTTCTGTATTAAAACAGTGGTTGTGGTCGCAGCTTTGCAGCTGGTTAGCTTTCTTTTTCTTTTTAGTTACGATTTTTTAACACAATGCGACTATTTCAGGGCCGAAAAACTGGTGGTTACGGGTGCGGACAGACTCTCTGAAAAACAGATACTGCAGCAGGCACAGATAAAAAAGGGGGTAAATATTCTTTCGGTAAATCTTTCAATGGCCAGAAAGCGATTGCTGGCACATTCATGGATCACCGAAGCTGAAGTCAGCAGAGAACTTCCGTCTGAAATAAATATCAGAATAAAAGAGCAAAAACCTCTTGCCATTCTCGACCTTGGCCGCAAATTTTTAATCAATACTTCCGGAGAAATATTCAAAGAAATGGTCGTATCAGATCCTGACCAACTGCCGATTGTAAGCGGACTTGAGTTTTCAGACATCAATGTGCGCGACAAACCCCGCAGCATCCCTTTTAAAGCCGTAATGAATGTTCTGGAACTTGGGCAAAAATCTAATAGCGTTCTTCCTTACAAGTTAATAAAAAGAATTCAAGTGGACAGGGAAATGGGCCTTACAATTTATGCCTTTGAACACATCAAAGTAATAAAAATCGGATACAATGATTATCCGAATAAATATGCCAGGCTTAAAAATATTCTTGTGCATCTGAAAAAAAGACGTGGTTTTTCACATCTCAAATCAATCAATCTTAATAATTTAAATCGCATTGTTGTAAATCCAACGAAAAGAAAATCGCCCGCCGGAGATCATAAGGAGGTTTAAGATGCAAAGACAGGAAAATATTATTGTAGGCCTTGATGTTGGCACGACTAAAATCTGCGCTGTGGTTGGTGAGGTGGAAGGAAATAAAATAAATATTATCGGTATCGGCACCCACCCATCAATTGGGCTTCGGAAAGGTGTAGTGGTAAATATTGAATCCACGGTAGAGTCGATTCAAAAGGCTGTTGAAGAGGCAGAACTTATGGCCGGCTGTGAAATTTCATCCGTATATGCCGGGATCGCCGGAGGTCATATAACCGGTTTTAACAGTCGTGGAATCGTAGCAATAAAGGGTCCTGAAGTAACAAAGAATGATGTGGAACGCGTCATTGATGCAGCACGCGCCGTGGCAATTCCCATGGACCGTGAAGTCATCCACGTAATTCCCCAGGAATTTATCATCGATGACCAGGGCGGTATTCAGAATCCTGTGGGCATGTCCGGTGTAAGATTGGAAGCTAAAATTCATATTGTGACCGGTGCAGTCACATCTGCTCATAATATCGTAAAATGCGCAAACCGGTCCGGTCTTGATGTCTGCGATATTGTCCTGGAACCACTTGCTTCGGGTGAAGCAGTGTTGACCAATGAGGAGAAAGATCTGGGCGCGGCACTTCTGGATCTTGGCGGTGGAACGAGCGACCTGGCAATCTTTTTTGGAAAAAACATTAAACACACGTTTGTTCTGTCACTTGGTGGTAACAACCTGACAAATGATATCAGTATCGGTTTGCGCGCATCCCAGGCTGAAGCTGAAAAGATCAAAATAAAATACGGCACCTGTGTTACCCAGAATATCAGCAGCGAAGAAACCATTGAAGTCCCTGGTATGGGTGGGCGCAAGCCAAGAAAACTTCCCAGACAGATACTGGGAGAAATATTAGAACCCCGTATTGAAGAGATCTTCACATTGATAAAAAGGGAGATTTTCCGGGCCGGGATGGATAACGTCATTACATCAGGCGTGGTTCTAACCGGCGGATCATCCCTTTTGCACGGCATAACGGATATTGCCGAATCGATTTTCGATGTTCCAAGCCGACTCGGTAAACCCACAGGAATCAGCGGTCTTATCGATGTGGTTAACAATCCTATGTATGCCACCGGTGTCGGACTCGTCCTGTATGGAGCAAGAAATCAGCCCGAAAAAAAATTCAGGATTCGTGACTCAAACATTTTTCACCGGATCATGACCCGGATGAAAAGGTGGTTTAAAGAGGTAATATGAAATGAATTAAAAGGTGATCGTACAAGCGGACCTGGGAACCGCTTGAGATGAAAAGCTAAAAGCAACTTATTTTACAAGAAGGAGGGGGAAATGATGTTTACCTTGGCAGAAAATGAAAGTTCTGCAAAAATCATGGTTATTGGTGTTGGAGGAGCAGGCGGAAATGCGATTAACAATATGATCGATTCCAAGCTCCAGGGCGTAAAATTTATTGCCGCCAACACAGATTCACAGGCCCTTGAGATCTCCAAGGCATCCGTGAGGATGCAGATTGGAGAGAAGTTAACACAGGGACTCGGTGCCGGCGCTGATCCTCAAGTCGGGAGAGAAGCCGCACTCGAAAATTCCGAAGCCATCAAAAATACGCTTGAGAAGAGCCATATGGTGTTCATCACTGCAGGATTCGGCGGCGGTACTGGTACCGGGGCTGCACCAATTATCGCTGAAATCTGCAAAGAAATTGATGCCCTTACAGTTGCAGTCGTTACAAAGCCTTTTTCATTTGAAGGTAAAAAAAGGGCAAAACAGGCTGAAGAAGGGATTAATTCACTCAAAAAAGTCGCTGACACTGTTATAACCATACCCAATGACAGGCTGAGGGGGCTTGCGTCAAAAAATGCCAAAATGACTGATATGTTCAAAAAAGCTGATGAAATTCTGCTCCATTCGGTCAAAGGGATTACTGATCTTATTATGATGCCAGGGCTGGTCAATCTCGACTTCGCCGATGTCAGAACAATCATGTCTAAAGCCGGTATGGCCATCATGGGCATAGGCATATCCAGTGGTGAAAACCGTGCCCTGGAAGCTGCCGAACGTGCAATATCCCATCCCCTGCTGGAAGATATCTCCATTTCCGGTGCCAAAGGAGTTTTGATGAACATAACCAGCAATAGCGATTTGACAATGGAAGAGATGGCTGAAGCTTCAGAGCGGATATATAATGAAGTCGGAGAAAATGCCGATATTATCTGGGGAACCGTGGTAGACAACACTCTGGGCGATGAGATGCGTGTAACAGTTATTGCAACCGGACTCAATGCAGGTCCCGAATCTGAAAAGGAAAATGAGCTCAGAGGCAAGATCAGAGATGTCACATTTAACGATCTTAACGATGCCGTAGATTATGACGAGCCCACATTTATCCGCCGGAAAGAAGCGGTGGGCGAATCGAGCGGCGCCACATACAGAGGATACAGGGGGATTGTAATTGACAACAATGACCTTAATGACCTGGATGTGCCCACATTTTTAAGAAAAAAGGCGGACTAGAAGTCTAAACAAATCAAAATCTTAATATTTATATCACGTTTTTGGAACCACAAATGATTACTGATTGTTACCACATGATACTGGATACTAGTCTCTGGATTCTGGATGAAAAAAGAAATCGGTTTTTTAATGTTTATCCAGCATCAAGCAACCAACAACCGGCATCGCTTAGCCTCAGATAATGGATTACTATTTTACTAAACTCTTGGGTTGACAAATTCCATAAAAGATTTGCGGAATCAGAGATTGGAACAATTCGCAAACAATGGAAGGGGCGAATCAAGGTCGCCCTGATCTACCCCAACACGTATCATGTTGGAATGTCGAATCTCGGTTTTCAGACTGTATATTACTTGCTCAACAAAATTGAGCACGTTGTATGCGAAAGGTCTTTCCTGCCAGATAGTAACAGGACAGGAGCAAGTCGTATAATCACCATAGAATCAGGAAACCCTGTTTCTGCTTTTGACGTCATCGCATTTTCTGTCTCATTTGAAAATGACTTTCCCAACCTTCTGACAATTCTCGAAAAAGCAGGACTTCCTCTGCGATCCGGTAACAGAGAGAACCCCCACCCTCTCGTCATCGCAGGGGGAGTCGCTTTTTTTTCAAATCCGGAACCTGTGGCGCCGTTTATCGATTGTTTTCTGATCGGGGAAGCCGAGGCTATTCTTCCCCTCTTTTTTGATACAGCTTTACCTGACTTGCTGGATCAAAAAAGAAAGTCGTGTTTAAAAACCCTTGCTTGCAACGTTCCAGGCACCTATGTCCCGGCATTTTATAATGTTACATACAATTCAGATGGAACACCTCTTGAATTTAAACCGATATTAGACGTACCGGCTAAAATTGAACGAAAGTTTTTAGATGATCTTTCCCGGACTCCCACTTGCAGTACCATATTAACCCCGAACACAACTTTCGACCGCACATTCCTTATTGAGGTCGGTAGAGGATGTACCCACGGGTGCAGATTTTGCAGCACAGGATTTGTTTACAGACCACCAAGATTCAGACCCTTTTCACTTCTCGAAAAATGTTTACAACAAGGCGTTTCAATGACTGATGAAATCGGTCTTATTGGAGCTGCAGTATCGGATCTTCCTGATATCAACAAGCTTTGCAACCAGAAGTTTGAAAAAGATATCAGAATATCTTTCAGCTCTCTTAGAGCTGACGCCCTTTCCCCTGAACTCCTGTCGGTGCTCAAAAAAAGTAAAGTCAAAACCGCTACTATAGCACCTGATGCAGGTTCCGAACGTATGCGCAAAATCATTAACAAGGGCATCACTGAAGAAGATATCCTCAACGCTGCTGAAACTCTCGTGGCTGAGGGCATACCTAACTTAAAGCTCTATTTTATGGTAGGGCTCCCCTTGGAAACCATGGATGATGTTGAAGCAATTGTCACACTCTGCAAACAGATAAAGCACAAATTTCTCAAATCGAGTAGAGCCAGGAAACGTATCGGAGAGATAACCGTTAGTCTTAATAGTTTTGTTCCAAAGCCGTTTACACCTTTTCAATGGGTTGCCATGGACGATATTCGTTCGTTGAAAAATAAGATAAAGCTGATAAAACAAGGTCTTAAAAGAGTTGCAAATGTTCGTGTACATGCAGACATCCCTCGATGGGCCTATATTCAGGCCCTGTTGTCACGTGGAGACCGAAAGGTGGCTAAAATATTATCACTTGCCAATAAGAACCAAGGAAACTGGCCCAAAACCTTTAAAGCGTCTCCCATAAACCCTGATTTTTACGTCCTTCGTGAACGTTCTGTTGACGAATTACTCCCCTGGGACTTTATTGATCACGGAATTAACAAATCATTTCTCAAACTAGAGTACAAAAAAGCAATGCAGGGCAAAACCTCACCGCCATGTCCTATGGCATCATGCAATATCTGCGGAGTCTGCAAAGAAAAAAGCCTTTATAAAGCTCCTTAAAGCGGCCCGCATAATATCGAAAATACTTCCACCACCTTTAATAGTCGAGCGTTAAACCCTGATCTAATAATCAATAATCAATTGTTAATAATTAATTATTAACCGTTGTTTATTAACTATTTTTTCCTGAACCCGTGAACGGTTACCGGTTTATCTATGCAGAAAAACCAGGCTCAAAGCCGGCCAGTAGGTAATGACAAGAACCACCGCAAACAGCAAGATCATAAACGGTATTGTGGCCTGATAGAGTTCGGTGACCGGTTTGTTGAAACGATAGCTTGCGATAAACAGATTCATACCAACCGGCGGCGTAAAATAACCGATTTGCATATTGGCCAGAAAAATGATGCCAAGATGAACCGGATCGATGCCATAATTGACCGCCACGGGAAGTATGATGGGAATCATAATAATCAGGGCCGAAAAGATATCCAAAATGGCTCCGAGTATCAGCAGCAATAGATTCAGCAGGATAAGAAAGACAATCTTGCTTTTAACGTGGAGTTGAATCAGATTGAACAGGCGCATGGGCACTTCCGCGTCTATCAAAAAATTTGTAGCTGCCAGCGCCACACCCAGAATAAGTAGAATCCCGCCGACCATCACCATGGATTCCCTCATAATGGCCGGAAGCTTGGAGAGTTTAATCTCTCTGTAAATAAAAACCTCAACCACCAACACATACATGGCCGTGGCCGCTGCAGCTTCGGAAATGGCAAAAAATCCTCCGTAAATACCTCCCAGCACAAAAAACGGCAGCGGGATTTCCCATATGATATCTCGCAGGGCGGCAATGGCTTCCCGGGCTGAAAATGGTTTAATAGGGATGGGATTGCGACGGTTTTCCCAAATACTCCAGAATGATAGCACCAATATCATAAGAAGAGCCGGGAGAATGCCGGCAAGAAACAGATCATTGATGGAAACGTTTTTGCCGATGCTCATTTGCTGAGCGATAATACCGTAGAGAATGAGAGGGAGCGAGGGAGGCAATAACAGCCCCAGACTGCCGGAAGATGTTACAAGACCGATGCTGAATTTTTCCCGGTATCCGGCTTCGGTTAATGCGGGATAAAGGAGGGCGCCAAGCGCGACGATGGTTACCCCTGAGGCACCGGTAAAGGCGGTAAAGAAAGCACATGCAACAAAGGCTACAATGGCCAAACCCCCCGGCATCCAGCCGAGAAAGGCCTGGGTAAACCGGACCAGGCGGTGAGAAGTCCGGCTTTCCCCTAACACATAGCCGGCAAAGGTAAAAAGCGGCAGCGCCAGCAAAACCGGAGTGTCGGCGATTCGATAAATTTCAATAGCGATCACCGACAGGTTAACATCCAGGTAAAAAAAACCGAGCATCGCGACAGCCAGAATAACAACGAATAGCGGCGTACCCAGGACAGCGAGAAAAATCAGTATCAGAGCTAAAATGTATGGGATCACGATCGGGATTCAACGATTTTTTTTAAATTTATAAACGATAATAAGAAATAGCGAAGCGCTATTACCGTGAAGGCAAAAGGAATGATAGCTTCGCACAACCAGTTCGGCACCTGCGCAAACGCCATGCCGCCGTCGGCAAACTCCATCTGAACAAACAACAGACTGTAATAGGCCGCGATCGTACAAATCAAAGCGGTAAACAATTTAACCACAAAGTTAGCATAGACTTTGCCCCGCTCCGGCAGATAACGATCAAGTATGTCAATGGTGATGTGGTTGTCCTGGCGGCTTGCCACCATGGCTCCAATAAGGCCGACCCACAGCACCAGAATGCGAACCATGACATCACTCCAGACAATGCCGGCTTCGAACAGGTTTCGCAAAAAAATTTGTGTGACTGACATACCGATCATCAACAGCAACAAGCCAACCAAAACAGCGTCTTCCACCCAGTGCAGGATTATCTGGGTCCGCTTTGAAAAAGATATATTTTGATGTTCATTCATCGGAATCGGGTTGCTTTGAACGATAGTCTTTAAGAAGGCTTTCCAGGGTATTGACCATCCTCTGAGATAATTTACCGGTTTGAATCAGCCGCTTAGGGACTGCCTCAGCGTCATGACACCATTTTTCCAGCGCTTGGGCGGAGGGCTTGATAAATTTAATTCCCTGTTTACGTAACGCTTCCAAGGCTTTAACATTATCTTGCCGGTTAAGTCGGTCTAATTCACGAAATACTCGGCCCATTATTTCGCGAAAAATCTGCTGATCATGGGTTGATATTTTTGCAAATGCCTTACTATCTACAGCCAGCACCCCATAAATATATAGAAACGGTTCGTACATCAGGTATTTAATCTGGGTATGCCATTGCAGCGCCACCGCTCCTATGGGTGGAGTGGCGACAGTATTAATCAGCCCGGTTTGCAAACCGGCCCGCACATCAGCGATGGACAACAGAAAGGGAGTGATGTCAAAGGCCTTGACCGTTTCAAGGATCATCGTATCGTTGTCCGGAATCCAGACTTTCTGCCGGCGCATCTCTTCGACGGTTCTAATGGGCACGGTGGACATCACATAGGCAAAGCCGCCCTCGGCAATCCCGAAGGTCACAAATCCGCCTTTTTCAAGCCCTTGGACAATACGCCGGTCCAGATGTTTACGTACATAATCGATCTCGTTAAAGGACCTGAACATAAGCGGCAGGCTGTAAATCTGGTTGTCGGGATAAAATCTGGACAAACTACCGCTAACAACAGCACCCCCGTGGAGCTGACCGATGCGGATTTTTCGTAAAACCGCCTTATCGTCGCCCATTACACCGCCAGGATAGTATTTAATCTTCACCCGGTTATCGGTTTTACGGGCCAGTTCCTCGGCACCCTCCCGCATTTTTTCCATCCAAACAGACCCATCCGGCGACAGGGTGGCGATCTTAAACCTCATGGCCTGGGCCTGGCCGGATAACATAAGAATAAGCATAATCGTAATAATTCTTATCATCTTGGGATTACCTCATATGTTTTTTTTAAACCTAACCTGGACAAGCCGGAACAAAAAAAGATCGGTTTTATTTTTACCACGAAGGAAAAGAAGAATAAAATATATAACTTCGTGCTCTTCGTGTACTTCGTGGTGTGATCAAACTTCTTTTGCCACAAAAAGCACAAAATTCAATTTTAAGGAACTCAGGTCAAAAATAATCCTCAGCACTATTCAGCAGTTCCCGGGCTTTTTTTTGTGCCAGGGTATTGCTGAGTGTATATCCCGGGATATCGGGTTCGGCTTTTAGAACTTCCTGTAAAAGCCGGTCATGCAGATCCCTGTCAAACATAAGGCGAGCGTAATGCTTGGCATACAAAACTTTAACCATCAGATTTTTATTCTTTGAAATATCCAGTGCACGTTCAAAATGTTGCCGCCCCACATCTGGTTTGCCGCCAAGAGCCGGTGGAAGAAATGTCGCCAAAACACCCAGATACAAATGGGCGGAGCCGTCATTATAGAATTCATCCAATTCCACTACCCGCTCCATAATGGACTCGACGCGGGAAATTTCAGCAACCGCGTTCCAGTCTTCACGATGCGCCTGAATCCAGGCTGCCCATGCCGATCCCAACGTAAACAGGTCCGGTACATCCTTTATGTTCAACCTGACAATAACATTCTCAAATTCCCGAAAATTACTCTGCCGGAATGAACAGGCATCTGACTTGCGAACACAAATGGCGCGCAAAGCGTAATCGAGCGCTTTGTCTGTCAGCTTTTTGGCCCTGGCCTTATCTTCAACGAACACATCCGTATATGAAGTATATATGTCTGCTGCCGCACGAAGTAAAGACTCGTTGTCCGGATCGCGGTAAAGCATACTGTCAACCATCAGCAGGTATGCCGGACCACCGGCTTTAACAGTGGCCAGGTCGTTGTTATTCAGAATGGCCTGGGACAGGTTTTCGGTCATATCGACAGTTGCTGATGAGATAAAAAAAGAACATCCGGAAAGCAATATAGTACATATGCTGATATAAATCAGCACGACAAAACAAAGAATACGCTGAATTCCAATGCAGTTAATGTTTTCACGAAAGTCAGACATAAAACTCACTATCCTGATTTATTAAATGAAACAGAAATTAGAACGTGAAAAATCCGGGTTCATTTGACACCTCTTCCAATAGCAAAAAATTTTAGAACAAACAATACAAGAAAGAGAGCCATTTACTCTATTGACCCAACAACTTCTTGGGTCCGTTGTCGATATCTTTAGTTGTCTTTTCGATCACACTCTTTTTCTCTTCGGATTTCTCAGCTTCAGGCTTCTGAAACTCTTTTTTTGCAGCTTCGATAATGGCAAGACACGGGTTCTTACCGCCCAATTGGCCGTTGGCCAGAACTGCAGCAATGCCAAAAGGTCCAAACAGAACCACGCCGCCGACAGCCTTTCCCAGGGTAATGATTGATCCGGTAGGATCGACAGATAGAGAAGGATTGGAAAGGGTTCCCTTAAGCTTAAGTGTTTTTGTTAACTCACCAAAACTCAGGGTGAACTTGGCCAAACTATCGATGCCGATTCCTTTTTTTGGAGACGGCTTGAATGACAGATCAATTTCCTCTGTCTTAAGATCGATTTTACCATACCCTACCACACTAACCTGGCTGGTATCCATTGCCAGGACAGTGCTTTGTGCCAAACCATTTTTAATGTCAAATCCGCCGGCAAAACAGTTGATTTTGGTGTATTTTTCCTCCTTCTTCAAAGGATTAAATAGTTGCAAAAGGCCGGAACTCAGATCGGATCCCAGGAGTTTGACGGCGTTTTGGTTGATCCTTCCATCGCCCATGATCACCATGGTTTTCCCGTTTAATCCGGACATAAGTTCTGCTATGGAGTTTCCCCGGCCCTTAAGGTTGAGTTCGATATCCACATTGCCATGGAGCGAGTCATTAATCCCCAGCTTCTTGAGCATACTGCCGAGCTCGTACTGGTCGATTTTTAGTGCCGTGGCCATTTGTGCAGCTTTGCCCTGGACATTAAGATCAAAATGGCCATCGAGCGTACCCCCGCCCATAACTAAATTAAGGGGCTCCACGGTAAGGTGTCCATCCTCAAGGACCACATGCGCGGTAGTGTCACTGAGAAACAATAGTGGCAGCAAGAGCTGTTTCGCTTTAAGTTCAATTTCTGCGTCCATCTGCTTCAACGCTTCCAGAGGCAAAAGGGTATCGGAAAAAACTTTGTCCTTTCTGGCAGGAAGTTCGTCAGAATCCTTTTCCGGTTCGCCGGTCTTGCTCCCTTTTTTGGGCAACAGAGGACGTAAATCCAGTTTTTCTGAGCACAAATCCGCAGTTATCCGTGGCGTTTTGCCTTCAAGGTTTATTTCTAACGATCCATTTACATCGCTCTCTTGGATTAAAGCCTTGAGGCCGGAAATCTTGTAAGACTTTTCCGAAAGGGCCACGGCATTGCCCGAGACAGAAAAAGGGCCGCTTAAAGGCATGGGCTTACCGGTGATCTTTTTTAGGTTTGCAAGGTCTTTGCCTTGAATATCAAAGTTAAGATTCATTCCCTTTATGGCCGTGATATTCTCGACGGTGCCCATAAACCTTGTTTTGACCATCTCTTCATTACCCACCTTAAGGTCAATGTCCGTTAGTCCCAGCCTGCCGTCAGGGTCAGTTAGTTTGGCCCTTACATCAAAAGGCCCTAAATCCGGAATATAGGTTATGTTATACTGCTTTAAAAGCTCGGGAATGGAAGGACCGGTTCCCGTAACCGTGATGGCAAGACCTTTGCCCTTGATAAGATTCTGAATCGAACCCGTAAACCTCGCCTGAACCCTGTCTTCCCCACCTACCTTAAGGTCAATGTCCGTTAGCCCCAACCTGCCGTCAGGGTCAGTGAGTTTGGACCTTACATCAAAAGGTCTTAAATCCGGAATATAGGTTATGTTATACTGCTTTAAAAGCTCGGGAATAGAAGGGCCGGTTCCCGTAACCGTGATAGAAGGACCTTTGCCCTTGATAAGATTCTGAATCGGACCCGTAAACCGTGCTCGAACCTTGTCTTCGCCGCCCACCTTGAGGTCAATGTCCGTTAGCCCCAGCATGCCGTCAGGGTCAGTTAGTTTGGCCGTCACAGCAAAAGGCCCTAAATCCGGAATATAGGTTATATTATACTGCTTTAAAATCTCGGGAATGGAAGGACCGGTTCCCGTAACCGTGATGGCAAGACCTTTGCCCTTGATAAGATTCTGAATCGAACCCGTAAACCTCGCCCGAACCCTGTCTTCCCCACCCACCTTAAGATCAATGTCCTTTAGCCCCAACCTGCCGTCATGGTCAGTTAGTCTGGCCCTTACATCAAAAGGCCCTAAATCAGGAATATAGGTTATGTTAAACAGCTTTAAGATCTCAGGAATGGAACGGCCCTTTCCCGTAACCGTGATAGCGATACCTTTGCCCTTGATGGGGTCTCTTACGGCACCGTCAATCGTGACCGTTGAACCGACAATTTGTGATGTCAGCTTGACCGGCCACACTTTATAAGAATCGGTCAACGCGGCCAGTGGACCCAGGGTTGCTTCAACCCGGAAAGGCTTCCTGTTGTATCCTCCTTTGAGCTTCAAAGCAACAGGCCCACCAATCCTTGCAACAGCTGTGGCTCTTTCCAGAGTCACAGTGTAGGCCCTCCCTGATTGACCATTTTTGAAGGCCAATCGTCCCTTTTCGATCCGAATCTTGTTGAAGGCTATCGCAGACAAAATTGGTTTGCTATGCACCGGTGCTTCTGCCACCGATTTTGTAGCCTCCCTCTTTTTTATGGTTTCAAATTCAAGGTTTGATTTGCCTGCACTGTTGGTCTCAATTAATATGTCGGGCTCCACCAGGACCAACCGTTTGACCTGAACAACCCTTCTGAACAGAGGAAGGACAGCAATCTGAATCTCCAAACGCCTGATTTTGGCCAGCTCAGGCCGTGAACCCCATGACACGTTCTGAAAGCTTACATCCTCTACAACCAGTACCGGGATTAAGCCGATTTCAAGCTCCAGATCACCTCCCAGAGAAAGCTCACGACCGGTGGTATCCTTGACCATCTGGGCAATCTGAGGTTTTAAATCGTTAAAATCATAGCTTGACAAAATTGCATATATCGTTACGGTTACCGCAACAATAAGGAAAACAATAATACCAAGTATCCATCTCCATCGCATGAATAGTTTACTCCTCTAACCCATATTTCTCATGAATAATTTTATAATAATATGAACCCGGTTTAAAGACAACCAATTATCGGCTAAATACAAGAAGACAAAAGAGATTCCAGTTGTTCAAGATATCCTCCGTAAAAATGATCAGCACCGTCGATAATTTCAAAACGGGCATCGGGGTTCCATATGGGCAACATTTTTTTTACAGCATCCACTGGTGCAATGTCATCCCGGCTGCCGGTTATAACAAACTTTAAAACGTTCATTGCGTTTATGGCGTTAAAATCCATAAACCCTACCGGAGGTGAAACCATCATCATATTCTCCACAAAAATACCCTCCTGAATGACGGCATGTGCATTTACCCAGGCACCAAATGAATACCCGGCAAGAGCTATTTTTTCCATCCCCATATCAGCAAGAAATGAGAGGGCGGCCAAAACGTCCTGCTGTTCGCCCGCGCCGTTATCATATTGCCCCTGGCTTTTACCAACTCCCCTGAAATTAAACTTTAATGTTGAATATCCTTTTATATTATAGACATGCACGATGGTTTCAACCACCAGATTATACATATCTCCGCCGTAGAGCGGATGGGGGTGGGTAATCACTACACCCTTATTCTTGTCTCTTTTGTTAAACAGCCCTTCTATCTCATAATTTTCTGATAAAAACTTTATTTTTTCGACCATTTATATCACTCAAAGCAAAAACCGGATTTTTCTGAAATCAAAATAGATGAATTCGTAAAAACTCGATTTCATCTGGATTTAGGTTTTAGATAATTATATTGTATCGTTTTAACAGACACTTAAAACTCGCGCAAAAAGGTCGTTTTTTTGACTATTTACGAGACCATCAAAATAATATAGCAAGCATTTTTAGTATAACATTAAAAAGCAGATGTCAAAATTCAAATTAATCAAGATCCTCCGCTAAAAAAAATGACTATATAATCCGCTTGATTTTTCTCAAAAAGGTATTATAATGCAAATAATCAATAAAGGCCTGTTCTTAATTGGCGGACCGGTTTCGTTCTGAAGGAAAGATCCATTTGTCATAGCGGCAACCTGCAGTTTGGAACTATGAGAATTTTTTTTGAAAGGAGAATATCACTATGGCTAATGGAATTGTAAAATGGTTTAATGGCAGTAAAGGCTATGGCTTCATTGAGCAGGAAGATGGTCCGGATGTATTTGTTCATCATTCAGGAATCAATGCAACCGGTTTCAAGACTCTCGATGAAGGCGACCGAGTTACTTTTGACATAGAGCAGGGTCAAAAAGGTCCTGCTGCAGCAAATGTCACTGTAGTTTAGTTTACCATTTCTGAATTAAAAAAGGGCATTCCATGGATTTTGATGGGGTGCCCTTGTTTTTTTAGCAAGGGATATTTTTTCATATTTTATGAAGATTATAGATCGTTGTTCCTATCCGTGAACTGCTCCGTTATCTGCCTGGGCTCCTGTCAGAACCAAGTCGCAATTTTCTTTTTCAACTTCGGCCTTTAAAATAGTCCCGAGTCCCTTTCAAATAATTTCGAGTCGATTCTAATATACCAAATTAACATAAATTACAAGCTTGACGAGTTCATCCAGCTTTCTTGACAAATATTAATTTTCATCATAAAAGTAATCATCAAAAAACACCGGTGATCTTTGTTGACTAAAAGAGAGGGAATATGCCAGAAAAAAATAAATATCAGGACAAGCCCTGGTTAACCAGTTATGAAAAGGGTGTGCCGGAAAAAATAGATTACGAGGAAATATGTCTGCCGGAAATTCTGGAAAGATCGGCCAGCAAGTTTCCGGACAAAATGGCGCTCCTTTTTCAGGGTTACAAAATCACCTATCGTGAATTGAACGATATGGTAAACCGTTTTGCCGTCAGCCTTCATAACTTTGGCATTGATAAAGGGGATAGTGTTGCCATTCTTCTGCCAAACACTATACCCTGCGTTGTTGCTTACTATGCCATATTAAAAATTGGTGGAAGAACTGTTTTGAATAATCCTTTATATTCAGATCGGGAACTTGAACATCAATTCAATGATTCAGGCTCAAAATTACTTATTACCCTGGACCTTTTAGGCAATCGCATGATCGATCTTAGACCGAAAACAAAAATAAAACAGATTATTTATACCTCTATCGGTGATTACCTTCCTTTTCCCAAGAATTTGTTGTTTCCGTTTGTCGCCAAAAAGAAAAATTTGGCTGCAGATGTAAAATCTGCTGAAAATGTCTATAAATGGAAGGATGTTCTGGTAAAAAGTTCTCCCAATCCACCCGATATTAAACTCTCATTTGATGATATTGCTATGTATCAGTATACCGGAGGAACCACCGGTATTTCAAAAGCAGTTATGATTACCCATGGGAACCTGAGTACACAGGTCCAGCAGTTTGAAGCATGGTTTCCGACCTTCAATAAAGGTGAAGAAATAATGCTGGGTTCCCTCCCCTTCTTCCATATTTTCGGGCTTTCAACTGCAATGAACTTTGCCATATACATGGGATGGGGAGATATCCTCATTCCAAAACCCCAGCCAGGGCCTCTGCTTGAAACTATCAGAAAATTCAACCCCACATTTACGCCCCTTGTTCCAGCTATGTATATAGGGATTCTTAATCATCCTGACATCAACAAAACCGACATGACGTCAATAAATGGATGCTTTTCAGGAAGCGCCCCACTTCCGATCGAAGTTATAAGGGATTTTGAGCATAAGACCGGCGCCGTTATCGTAGAAGGATTCGGCCTGACCGAGGCATCACCGGTAACACATGTAAACCCTTTTGCCGGCGGAAAGCGGAAAGCTGGAAGTATCGGGATTCCTATTCCCGACACAGATTGCCGGATTGTAAATCTGGATGACGGAGAAACCGACCTTCCGGTTGGAGAATCCGGTGAACTTCTTATTAGAGGGCCCCAAGTCATGAAAGGCTACTGGAATAATCCCGAAGAGACTTCCGAGACTCTTACAAACGGCTGGCTCCATACCGGCGATATCGCCAAAATGGATGAAGAAGGTTACTTCTATATTGTTGACCGCAAAAAGGACATGATTATATCCGGCGGCTGTAATGTATATCCGCGGGATATTGAAGAAGTATTTTATGAAAACCCCAAAATTCAGGAAGCCTGTGCCATCGGGATACCGCATGCAACACGTGGTGAATCCATAAAAGTCTTTGTTGTTCTCAAAGAGGGGAAAACCGCCACACAGGAAGAACTTATCGAATATTGCACGGACAAGCTGGCCAAGTACAAGCTTCCGACTGAGATCGAATTCAGAGATGATCTGCCCAAAAGCAATGTGGGAAAAATCTTAAAAAAGGAACTCAGGGCAGAAGAGATGACAAAACGTAATAGAGCCGGATTTGCTTGAAAAAGTTATGGCTATCTTAAGGTTCGCGCGAATCCTAAATGCCGTCTTGACAGTACGATCTTTATTTGGTGTCCGGATCTTGATTTTTTGAAGCCAGTTGGGACCTGTTGCCGCATCAGCGGCAGTACAATATGTTTTTACTCATCCCCAATCGTCACGCAACATTAACAACCACAGTTTTTTGCTTTAAAAAGAAAATCTTTATCCTTTTAAATAGTAACTTCTCAATAAATTATAGAGTCGACTGGTGATAAAATATAACATGTCTGGCTGTTTGAGCAGGTTATATTTTGTTATCAGCCGGCGGGGCGTTATGATCATTTATTACACTAAAACTTATTGAAAACTTACTTTAAATATTCAGGAGATATTCAGATGACATTTAAATTAGAAAAATCACTTCGTATCATTGCGATCATGCTTATGCTGCTGTTCCCAACCACTTCCGCCTTAGGGGATACAAAAACCCCCACTGAAAAAGTTGCTGCTGTTAATGATATCATTATCACTAGCCAGGATGTGGAAAATAAAATGATCGAAATCAAGCAACAGTTCATCAAGCAAG
>JAFDBA010000200.1 GCA_019313505.1 Deltaproteobacteria bacterium | reverse complement strand
TGTAGTAGAGCCCCTTCAGCTGAAGAATGTTTACGGACTCGATACCTTCAGATTTTTTCTGATGCGAGATATGGTTTTTGGGCTTGATTCCAACTTTAGCGAAAAGGCACTTGTACAGCGTATTAATTCTGATCTTGCAAATGATCTTGGGAACCTGTTCAGCAGGGTTCTAACAATGGCACATAAATATTTTTCAGGAATTGTTCCACAAGTCGATACCAGGGTGGAGGAGGAATTCCGGCTTGGATTGAAATCCGACGCATTTCAAGCCATAGAAAATTATGAAAAAAACATGGAGGAGTTTGCCTTTCACAAAGCGCTCATGGCAATCTGGGAATTTATCAGCCAGATGAACAAATATATCGATCTTACCACGCCCTGGGTACTTGCAAAGAAGAAATCAAGCAGAAAACAACTTGAAGTTGCAATTTATAACCTTCTTGAATCCCTAAGGATCATATCAGGTCTGATCTATCCCATAATGCCGGAAACGGCTGAGACCATGCAAAGACATCTCGGTATGGACCCGCAAAAACCATTCTATAATCTTGATTCCCTAAAAACATGGAAGACCATGATTCCCGGCACTAACTTGCCTAAATCAATTACACTCTTTCCGAGGATAGATCTAAAAAAGGGTGATACTTCACCACCAGGGGTAAAGGATCAGAGTCCTGAACCGGTTGCAATCAAACCCGAAATAACGCTCGATACACTCGACAAGGTCGATCTCAGGGTGGCTACCGTGGTTCATGCAGAAGCAATGCCCAGAGCGAAAAAATTACTTAAACTTGAAGTTGATATAGGAAAAAAAAGAACAATTGTTGCCGGCATTTCTGCAGACTATGCTCCCGAGGATTTAGTGGGCAAGCAGGTTATTGTCGTTGCAAATCTCAAACCTGCCAAATTGCTGGGGATACTTTCCCAGGGTATGTTGTTGGCCGCTGTTGATAAAAATGGTTGCACAGTGGCAACACTGGACAAAAAAGTGAAACCAGGAACATCTCTAAGCTAAAAATGAGTTTAGAGGCTTCACTCCAATTGGAATGCTGAAATAATGATTCCCCACAGACTTAAAACCGAGAAGGCAGTTATTGAAAGACCTGGATGGAGAGATTATCAGGAAGATCTGAGATGGGCTTCCACCAAAGAGCAGTTAATTGCAAAAACATGCAAATTATTCGCTCTTACACTTATTTTACTTGTGGTGATTTACGGATTATTCGGCAGTTTTGGCGGAAAATCATTTTCTCATTTGCTTGCGGATTTTTTTTCTTCATCCCATGACAATAAAGTCGATGCCCGTCTCAATTATGGCAAGTTAATAGACAAAAGGAATGTCCGGGCTCTGCTTAAAAGTACATCCTTTGTAAACCTTAAGCAAAAAAGTTTCGACTTTGTTTCGGATGGTCGTAAATTTCGAGTTGACACCAGTCTTGACATAAATCTGCAGGACTTTCTTTTAAAAAAGCTGAATTCGAACACATCCAGGTACATCGGGATAGTGGGGATGGATCCTGCAACCGGCAAGGTTTTATCTATGGTGAGTTTTGATAAGACAGATCCGTCTAACAACCCGTGTGTGGACAGCAGATTCCCTGCAGCGAGTATTTTTAAGATCGTTTCCGCATCTGCAGTTGTTGAGAAATGTGGTCTTAATCCAAACTCGAAGCTTTCATATAACGGTAGAAAACATACCCTGTATAAATCCCAACTTAAAGACCGAAAAAACAGGTATACCAACCAGATAACATTTCAGGACTCATTTGCACAGTCGGTTAATCCGGTGTTTGGGAAAATCGGCGCCCTTTACCTTGGGAAAGATACGCTTGAAAAGTATGCTGAGGCCTTTGACTTCAACAAAAGCATCAATTTTGAGATTGAGATTGCTCCGAGTTCCGTCAATTTATCCGACGAACCTTACCAGTGGGCCGAGGTTGCCTGTGGATTCAACAATAAAACAAAAATGTCTCCCCTTCACGGTGCAATGATGGCTTCGGCAATAATCAACCAGGGAAGCATCATGGAACCTACGGTAGTTGAACAGATTATTAACGAAAAAGGAGAGATCATTTACCGGAATCGTTTGGTCACGATCAACCAGGCAATTACCCCCAGAGCATCTAAAGTCCTTAATCAACTCATGGCGGCCACCATTCGCTCCGGCACCTGCAGAAAAGCTTTCAGGGGATACAGGAAAGATAAAATCCTTTCCAAGCTGAATATCGGCGGCAAAACCGGCTCCATGGACAACAAATCTCACAATGTCCGGTATGACTGGTTTGTGGGATTTGCCAAAGAAAGGGAGGGGCCGAGAAAGATAGCCTTGTCAATTATTGTAGCCCATGAAAAATATATCGGCCCAAGGGCAAGTTATTACGCTCGTATTGCAATGAAAGAATATTTCAGCAGTTACTTTAAAAAAACCGCCACTTGATGTCTAAAACCTTAAACGTGATGAATTCGACGTTTCGCGAATTAATCGATATTGGAATATCAATGAATTGTCTAATTAAAATCTTCAGTGTTATCAAGTATATGTTTGGCCAAATCCTTGGTTGTCTTTTAACAGACGTATATTTTGGAAAACATATGCCCGGTGTGCCGGATGGTTCCATGGTATTTTTTCCATGCCAGGATAACGTTCTGTGCTGCGGACTCACAGGGATTGTTTTCTTTAAGAAAAAGAATAAAACAGACGGCCGTATCGACATTACATCTTTGAAAGATATTTTCAAAAAAGGTCAAGATCTTTGCTATGCAAACTGCAGGCAAAATGACTTGAATCTTAAAGATCATTATCTGGGCGGGGAGAATCAGATTGATGCTCTTTTCCAAAAAGTGCGAAACTTAAAATGCAATGATCTTTTTTACAATCTATTCATTAACCAGGAAAGTCAGGTCGAACTCGTAAAATTTGCCGATCACCTTTCCGAATTCATTGATTCAGAATCAAAATTACTGACCGACCATATGGAGCGCCTTGAATCTGATGATGTTGAAATTTTGTTCCGGCGTATTGATGACATAAAGGACATTGCCTGGTGTCTTACATCAGAGATTGCCGACAATATTGAAAAAGTTAAAGATCTTATAAGGTATAAACATGAAACTCCCAACATTTACGTTGTTAACATCTTCAAACAGGTCAATGCCATACTGAACAGTATCGGCCGTCTTGAGGTCAGGGGCCGCGATTCTGCGGGAATATCCATGATGTTTGTTTTTGATGGTTCTGAATTTGAAAGGTTCGAAGAAACATTAAAAAAGGAGAATCTTGATGATCAGTTAAAGGAGCGTTCAGCCCATGATGTCCTTGTCAATCTGGGAATCAGTGTAAATGAGTCAGAAGATAAAAATGGTCAAAAACTTATTGCGGTTGCAATTACATATAAAGTTGCTGCTGAAGTGGGTAGCCTTGGAGATAATGTTCATTTTCTACGCAAACAAATAAAAAACGATAAGATTCTCCATAGACTGGTCTCATTTTACCCCAAATACCATACAATTTCCGCCCACACACGCTGGGCATCGGTGGGTGCCATCAATGAACCCAACTGTCATCCTGTGGACAACAATACCGCAGGGGGCATTGTTCCAAAAAGTGGTATCATACACGCCTGTCTGAACGGAGATATCGACAATTATATGGAACTGAAAAAAGAATATGAAAGACATGGATGTTTTATACATCAG
>JAFDBA010000199.1 GCA_019313505.1 Deltaproteobacteria bacterium | reverse complement strand
ATATGGTATTTTTTTAGAAACATGTGTTTTTATAGCTCCCGATTTATTCCATCATTTCATTATCCCAATTGTGAGCAGAGCGAACTAATTTGTAGCAGTCATCAACGATGGTTTCTGCCGCATCAGGACGACCCAGGTCTTTTGCCCGGGATGCCATCTTATGAAGACTATCCGGACTTGAGGCGTAAAAATTAATTCGCTCGAAAAGAGATATGGCATTGAGATCTTCTTCAAGGATAATTTCAGCGGCCCCGGCTTTTTCCATCGAGCGGGCATTTAAAACCTGGTGATTATCCGCAGCAAAAGAAAACGGTATGAAAATAACGCTCTTTCCAATGGCTTTGATTTCTGCCACTGTTGTTGCTCCTGCTCTGCAAATTACAAGATCGGCTTTTTGATATTGCCGGGCCATATCATTGAAAAATGCCTGAACTATGCAGGACATGCCATAAAGCTCGTATGCATTTCTTACTCTTGTTTCATCGTTAAGTCCGGTCTGATGAATAAAGAAAAATTTATCTTTCTCTTTGATCTTATCCATGGTTTCCAAAAGAGCCATGTTTATGCTGTGAGCCCCCTGGCTTCCACCTAATATCAGGATCGTAAAATGTTGCTTTTGTTTTGAATCGTCAATTTCGAAGCCTTTTTGATTTTTTGCTAATTGCAGAATTTCTTTGCGTACAGGGTTTCCGGTATAAAGAACTTTTTTGGGGTTTAAACCGGTTTGCGTATCATCAAACGAAACATATATCCGGTCGGCAAGACGGGATAAAATGCGGTTTGTGATCCCCGGCAGAATATTCTGCTCATGAAGAACTATTTTAATGCCCAGAAGCCACGCTCCGGCAACCAAAGGACCTGCGGAATATCCCCCCACACCGATGACCAGATCCGGCCTGAACTGTCTCAGGATCATGACAGATTCAAATATCCCCTTGGGTATTTTCAGGATAGACTTGGTCTGGTTCCATAATCCCCGACCCTTGATTCCTTCTGATGTAATACGTTTACGGGCAAAACCCGCTTTTGATAACGCTGTGGTTTCAAAGGGCTTGCCCGTACCGACAAATAAGAGTCTGTTGTTCGGATTTCCAGCCATAAATTCTTGAGCCATGGCGATGCCTGGAAAAAGATGGCCGCCGGTTCCTCCGCCGGCGATGACAATGCGCAGGGGATCTGAAGACTGCCGCAATGAGCGAAAGTTTCTTGCTGTCCCTGTTTTTTTGTCGCTTATTCTCATAATTGCCGTTTAGCACTTGTCATTCATTATTTTTCACATGAACCGAATTCAAACCCTCACATACTCAACCTTGTTCTTAACAAATGTCCATAAATGACTAATGACCGGTGACTACTGTCCTTAGACGGGTAAAAATCGATAAAATATCCGAATCTGATGTCTTATTAACTTTGGACTTTTTTAGCACTTTTTTAGCTGTTCCTATATTCATCAGTATCCCTATGGATGCCATATTTAATAATAGGGATGTGCCGCCGTAACTCAAAAAGGGGAGGGTGAGTCCCTTGGTAGGGAGGAGCCCAAGGGTAACTCCCATGTTAACACAAACCTGGAGGCCTATTGCCGTTGTCAGTCCGATTGCTACGAATGATCCGAAAGAATCCTTACAATTTTTGGCAATAAAGATCCCCCTCCAGAAAATCAGTATATAAAGACCCAGGATAATCAGGACGCCCAAAAGGCCGAGTTCCTCTCCGATAACCGAAAAGATAAAATCGGTATGGGGTTCAGGGAGGTAAAACAGCTTCTGATAGCCTTTTCCGATACCTGTGCCCCATATGCCTCCTGTGCCAAAAGCCATGAGAGAATGTACAATCTGGTAGCCGTCGTTTGCGGAATGCTGCCACGGATCCAGGAAACTCGTAATCCGTTTTAAGCGATAATCGGCACTGACCATAAAAAAATATGCAGCGGGGATTATCAAAGCCAATGACGTTAATAGATGCGAAAGGCGAACTCCTCCGACAAAAAGCATAACCCATGTGAGAGCTCCAAGAATAACCACTGAACCGAAGTCCGGCTGAAAAATGATCAGAACTGTAAACATGCAAAGGATCACAATATGTGGCAGAAAACCCAAATAGAAGTCCTTAAGCACATTCTTTTTTTTATTCATGGAGTAAGCAAGATAGATTATCAGTGCAAAACGGGCAAATTCAGAGGGCTGAAATGAAAAAGAGCCAAGACGAAACCACCGTTTTGCCCCTCCCGCCGAGTATCCGAGTTCGGTAATCAGGACTACCGCAAGAAAAATCAGAGCCAGGATCAGGAGCGGATATGTCAAAGAACGATAAAGCCTGTATGGAAAACGGCTGCAAATTATTAGAGTAACTATCCCCAACAGAGCGAATGCCAATTGTTTTTTTAAAAAATAATACTCGGTTCCAAATTTTTTAAAGGCCAGGGCTGAACTTGCGCTATAGACCATTACAATCCCTATCCCCACCAGGAAAAGAACAGGTAACAAAAGCCTGATATCATAATAAAAGGGCTGTTCATGAACCTTCCGGCTATTTTGATTATTTTTGGTCATGCTTTTTTTCTTTTGACTTTTTTAAGATTGCCAATCGCCCGGCAGAAATCTTCTCCCCGCTCGGCATAACTGCTATACATGTCAAAACTTGAACAGCCTGGAGACAAAAGCACAATATCACCGGGCGATGCCGCATGATATGCCGAAATTACCGCATTTCCCATTGTAGATGCGGTTTGCGCTCTTTCCTTGCAAGCTTCCTCAAGAACAGATTTTATTTTATCCTTTGCTTCTCCCATGAGGATCAGTTTTTTAATGTGTTGTCGAATCGGCTCCAAAAGTTTGCGAAAATCTCCTCCTTTATCACGGCCGCCCATGATAAGGATGATGGGTTCTCCGAAGGTTTCAAGCGCTCTTATTACCGCATCAACATTTGTTGCTTTTGAATCGTCGAAAAAACGCACATCGTCTATGGTTGCGATATGTTCTATTCGATGGGGAAGCCCCTTAAAATCGTTCAGGGCTGATTGCACTCCTTCCGGAGTCCCGCCAACGGCAAGGGCTGCCAATGATGCCGCGGCAGCATTTTCAAGATTGTGCCGGCCCGGAAAGTTTGTTCCGGAAAGGTGGAGGGATATTTTTTGGCGTTCTTTCATGCGAATTGTTATGTTGGCAGGAGTTGACGGATCCCCCCGGCTGATGAGCGCAGTTGCCCTGTCTTTAGCCCGAGAATTCTCCTGATGACAGAAGAGGAGTTTTCGGGCGTGAAGGTCTTTGGTTACCGAACTGATGATCGGATCAGACCCGTTTAAAACTGCGCTATCGCTTTGTTGCTGATTTTCAAAGAGCCGGCCTTTTGACCGGGCATAGGACTTAAAATCCGGATAACGGTCCAGATGATCGTCAGTGACATTTAGCAGAACTCCCACACGCGGCCTGAACGTATCGATGGTATCAAGCTGAAAACTGCTTACTTCAGCCACAACAATGTCTGCTGTTCCTCTTTTGCCTGCGTAATCGATCAATGGGTTGCCGATATTACCGCCAACGAAAACCTTAAAACCCGAGCTTTCAAGCATACTGCCCAAAAGCGTCGTTGTTGTGGTCTTGCCGTTGGTGCCGAACAGGTTCTCGGATATATCTTGCCGCAAGCTCGAGCTCTCCTAATACTGGAATTCCTTTTGATAGGGCCCGTTTTATCGGCAGAATTGTATGGGGAACGCCGGGGCTTACTACGATAAGATCAGAGCGTTCAAAGGTTTCAGTATTGTGCTTACCGAGTTCCATGTTGACACCTAGTTTGTGTGCCATGGATGCATAAGATCCCAGCTTTTTTTCATCGGCCATATCCGTTACAGTTACGGATGCGCCTTTTTTTTGGACGAACCGTGCCGCTGCAATCCCTGATATGCCGAGGCCTACGATAAGAATATTTTTGTGATTTAGATCCATGTAATAAATCGAGTTATGGGTTACTTGGTTGTAAATTTTGTGTTTGTTATTGCAAAAAAATGCTTGGCCAATTAAGTGTGAAGTGCCTAAAGTGATCTAAAGTGTCTAAAGTTAAGGAATACTGCCAATTTGTATGAAAGCCGGAGCGTAGCGACTCCTTAACTTTAGCTCACTTCAAACTTTAGCTCACTT
>JAFDBA010000050.1 GCA_019313505.1 Deltaproteobacteria bacterium | reverse complement strand
ATAGATGCGGCTTATCTGATCGCCGGCGACGGAGCTGACCATCTTGCAAAAAGCGATAATTATGACAGCGATAACCTGTATAAATTAGCGACAGGAATCAAGATCAGTTTCTAATTCGAATAAATTTAGACAGTTGTGAGTAGGAGTTCAAGATGAATAAAACCGACAAACATGATTATAGCGCCTTGGCCAGACACAGGAGCAATATCTACGGCCTTTTGGCCACGGTCTATCGGCAGGAGATAACCTCTAACCTCCTTTATCAGATAAAAGACCCCCAGTTTCTGGGGGCTTTATCTGATATAGGCCTTGAGGGAATAGACGACCTTTTACAGAATCCTGAAAATGAGTTGCTCGAGGACCTGGCTGTTGAGTATGCAAGACTTTTTTTAGGCCCCGGCAAACACGTCTCCCCCCATGAGTCGGTCCATCACCAGCGAAATAACGGCCAATGGGGTAAACTGTGGGGAGCGTCAACTGTCGAGGTTAAAAAATTGATCGAGACGACAGGACTGGGTTATTCGGATGACTTCAAGGGGCTGCCTGACCACATTACCGTGGAGTTTGAATTCATGCAGCAGCTCACGCTTCGTGAAGAACAGGCATGGAAGGAAGAGGATGCGGATAAGGCAGCTGCTTGCCGGAATGTCGAAAAGAAATTTATCGAGGAACATCTTATCCGCTGGATTCCAACTTTTTGCAAAAAGGTCATACAGGAGGCCGAACTGCCCTTTTATCGGGCAATGGCTGCATTGACCCGGAGTTTTATCGAATTTGAGATGGAAGAGATGAACAGGAATGGGAATGGCGTCGAATTGCGACGCGAAGGAGCCAGATAATGAAAAAGATTCCCATAATACCCTTAATTATCTGCGGCATTTTCACTATTGCATTGGCGATCGTTATTGCTTCAACCATTGTGCTGAAAAAAACAGAGCTGGTTCATGAAAAAGCTCAACTTAGAGGTAAATTTAAAGACCGATTCGGCGCCACCTTTGTCGGTTCGGAAACCTGCAAGAAATGCCACGAAAGAACCTTTCTGGAGTGGAAGACTTCCCTTCATTCCAGGATGATGCGGGATGTCAAACTTGATCCGTTAGCAAACATTGGCGACTTCGAATCTCCTGACAATATTAGGACTTTTACCAAAGAAGACATTGCGTATACTCTGGGCAGTCAGTGGAAACAGCAGTATCTGAAAAAGGAAGGAGAAGATCTGATTGTTCTGCCGGCCCAGTATAACGTCACTACCGGACAATGGAAACCTTACCTTCCGGATAAACCCGATAAAAGATCGTGGTTCAATGAATGCGCCGGATGCCATGCAACCGGTGTGGATCCGGAAAAGAAAACTTTTGTCGAGATGGGGGTGAGCTGTGAAGCCTGCCACGGACCGGGCGGCAATCATGTTGAGGCCGTTCCCGGTTATGAGATTCCCACCATAATTCAGGCAAGACGGCTCACCCCGGCCCAAGCGGCTCAGATATGCGGTTCATGCCATACCCGGGGCCGGGACAAGACTGGAAAGTACGCCTACCCGGTTGATTATCAGGTTCACAAAGGTGAGGCCAATATGAGACTGTTTTTTAAGGAAGCCCGTCCCGACAACGGAGACGAGTCAAAATACTTCTGGCCCAGCGGGGAATCCAAGTATAGCAACCAGCAATATCTTGACTGGAAACAGAGCCAACACGCCAAGGTCGGTGTGGTTTGCGTCACCTGTCATAACGTCCACAGGGCCACCTCCACCCTTGTATCAACCGGAGACGGGGGAGGACCCGGGTTTCTGGACGCCATTATCTCCAAAACCCGGCTGTTTGAGGACCGGCTGTGTAAAAGCTGTCATACGACAGTTCAGTATCGCTCGGTTCACAAAATCCATACATTTGGCAGTTGTGTTGCATGTCACATGCCAAGGGCTGCAACCATCGGAGAAGCCGGGGATTCACGCAGCCATACATTCAGGTTCATGTATCCCCAGGCCAGCCTGAAAGCGGGTGGCGTTGACAAGCAACCCAATGCCTGCAGCAGGTGCCATCACCACAAGGACACACCCGTTGAAGCCTTGATTGGCTTTGTGGAGGCAGCCAAAAAAAATGATATGCCCAAACCATTTATCGTCCATCAAAAACCTTAAAAGCCGTAGGTTGATAGGGAAACGGTGAAGAAAACAGGAATTGATGAACAAAGCGACAAAAAATATCAGGAGAAGGGACTTTTTAAAACTTTTGGCCGGCGCTTATGCTTACGCGACACTAGGCTCTCCCGGCCTTGCCGGTGCCCAGACAACGAGATACGGAAAACTGGCGGACACCACCCGATGTATCGGCTGTAAGCGCTGCATGTCGGCCTGCAAGCGGTGGAACAAACTCGAGGTAGAGCGAAATGAACTGGTGTCCGATCGAGAAACGGATCTTTCCGCCCAAAACTGGGTTGTGGTCAATCTCCGAGCCGATGCCAAAAACGTTACACAGCGGATTTATGAACATTGGGCATGTCAGCACTGCATTCAGCCGGCCTGCGCGGGGGTTTGTCCGGTCAAAGCTATCACCAAACTGCCCATGGGAAATGTTGTCATCAATGAAAAAAAGTGTATCGGCTGCCGCTACTGCTATCAGGCCTGTCCCTACAAAGTACCCCGATTTGATTTCGAAAAGCGGGTTACACGAAAATGTCATCTTTGTTACGACAGAATACCATTGCTCAACTACATGAAACCAGCTTGTGTGGAAGCCTGTCCGGTTGAGGCGCTTTCGTTCGGCTATAAACACGAAATAATTTTAGAAGCCAAGAAGCGTATTTATAAAGAGAAAAGTGGAAGATATATTTTAGGCCTTAAAGAGGCTGGTGGAACAGATATGCTGACCATCTTGCCCACTAAACCAAAAGATTTAGGACTTGTTGTGGCTCCCCAAAAAGTGGTCAATCATAACATGGACAAGTTAAGGATCACCGGCGCAGGCTTCATGGGCGCATCGGTACTGGCCGGATTGATGTACACCTATGCATCTTTAACGCGAAAAAACACAAAGGATGATTATGGCAACCCGGACAAAGAAACATCTTGACATCATTTTCAACCGGATAGAACGAACTCAAAGTTTTTACGTTTGGGTGAGTATTCTTGTTGCTGTCTCCGGATTGGCACTTTACGCTATATTGATGTCTTTGATTTACAGTCTGGAAATCTTCGAATTTTCCGCTCAAGTGATCTGGGCGACCATGGTCTCCAATTACGTTTTTCTGGTTGTTTCCAGTACCGGGCTTTGCATTGTCACCTCTCTGGGGCATGTGTTCGGCATGCAGCGTTATGAACTGATTGGCAGGCGTGGCGTATTTTTGGCCCTTATCACCATTATTTTTGGCATGATTTCCATCGGTGCTCATTTAGGACACCCAGAACGGGCCATGATCTTCAACCTATTGACACCCAATTTTCTATCGGCCATGTGGTGGATGGGTACTCTTTATTCTTTCTATATTGTTTTCATCGCCATCGAATATTGGCTCCTGGCCAGACCTGAATTGATTGAACGGTCTGATCAGGCACAAGGACCGGAGAAAATCATCTATGGCATTATGGCGTTCAGACAATTGGACCGGTTGAAAATCGGCCCTGTGTTAAAGAATCACAAGCTGTTACAGTTCATCGGGGCAGCAGCATTGATTTCCGGACTGTCGGCCCATAACACCTTAGGTGCTCTTTTTGGTCACATAGAAGCCAGACCCCTATGGCATGGATCTTATTACCCGATCTATTTTCTTCTCTCTGCATCATTTTGCGGTTATGCCTTGCTACTTGCAGTTTCTATTGCTTCTTATAAAATTAAAAAAGAAGAAATCCCCGAAGACTATCAATCGCTTATATTTGAAATGGCTCAAGTGCTGGCCCTGCTATTGAGCGCTGGACTTCTCTTTACCGCATATAAAATGGGATTCGGTTTGTTTACACCGGAGAAAGTCAAGCCGATCATGCTTTTTTTAAAAGGACCATTCAGCCAAGCTTTTTGGCTCTTCGAAATCGCTATCGGTACGGTTTTACCCATACCAATATTATTATGGGCAACCAAGCAAAAGAATATCATCGGTGTGCTGATTGCATCAGTGATGGTTTTGGTGGGTGTTTACGTAATGAGATACGACTTTGTCGTCGCGGCCCAGGTTTATCCCGTGATAAAAAACGGACTCCCCTCATACCTGCCTGCTTTTATGGAGGTTCTCTTTATCGGAGGGGTTTTGGGAGCCCTTTTTCTCACGTACGTATTGGGGGAAAAGTTTTTACCCTTAAAGGAAGAACACCATCATTAATATTTTGTAGAAAAATGTGGGCTAAGGAGGTATTATGTATTTACCAAAGACATATGAAGATTTTTCAGATAAATTTTCAGCGATCATGAAAGATTATCAGCAATTGGGAAAAGTCTGCCGGGAAGCCGGCCCATTGGAGTTTAAATACCAGGATCTCGTTAAGCTCGGCATCGCCATCGGCACCAATTCCAGAGGCGCGGTGATGTCTTCTGTTCGAAAAGCGCTGGCATCCGGCGCCACTTTGGAAGAAATTAGACATGCGGTCTTATTATCCCTGACGACCACGGGTTTTCCGAACATGATCGCCGCCCTAAACTGGGTTGACGAAGTTCTTGAACATGAAGGAAAATAGGAAATACGGTATTCTTCCGGTTTTGGGGCATTGATTTCAATTTTTTTTGCAATATGTTATGTTAACGTTAACATAACCTAACCCGGACAAGCCGGAACCAAAGGTATTTGCCACCAAGGCACAAAGACACGAAGGATTTTATTTTGTTATTCGTTATTAGCGTCTTGGTGTCTTTGTGGCGAAAAGAATAAAGTTTTGCCACAAAAAGCACAAAATTTATTACAATTAAGAAACTAAATAACGGATAAAAAGATGCAAGATTTTGACACGTTGCTGAAAAGTTCAGCCGCCGCCCACGGGCATCTTTGTCCGGGACAGGTTGTGGGGGTACGCATGGCCATGCTGGGCTGCCGATTGATTGGTCTGGATGAGCCCACAAGTCACAAACAGATCAAAAAACTGATCGTTTACGTTGAAATGGATCGTTGTACCGCCGATGCCGTGGCCCACGTCACCGGCGTCAAGCTGGGACGTCGATCTTTGAAGTTTATGGACTATGGCATCATGGCCGCTACTTTCGTAAATTTGGAAACCAACACGGCGTTTCGGGTAATCTCCACAGAGGAAGCCCGGGATCTGGCACAAATTTATGCGCCTGAAATACCAGAAAAGTATCCCCAGCAGCTTGAAGCCTACAAACGGATGCCGGACAGCGTGTTGTTTCGGGTCCAAAAGGTTCGGGTGGATATGAGCGAATACGACTTGCCGGGTCCCACCCGCAAAAAGGTTTCCTGCAGCCAATGCGGCCAAGTGGTTCGAGACAACCGGGAAGTGGTTCAAAACGGTCATATTCTGTGCAAGCCGTGTGCTCAAGGGGCCTATTTCTCCGAAGCAGAGGAAATAACCTGGCCGAACATGAACTGGACACCCGCTAAAAAAGAATAGCGGACGATTGTGGATAACGAGGTTAAAATATAGGTGTTCTATCCTTTGTGCCTTCTTGCAAAAACAAATAAGGAGATAAAAAGTGATTAAAACCATAAAATTAGAAGATGCAGTGGGAACGAAACTGGCCCATGACATTACCGAAATTCGCCCCGGCGAATTTAAAGGCGCTGCATTTCATAAAGGGCACACCGTTTGCGATGAGGACTTGTGTCGTCTGCAGAAATTAGGGAAAAACCATCTTTATCTTATTGATCTGGAAGATGGCGAGATTCACGAAAACGAAGCCGCTGCCATTATGGCCAATGCTCTGGCCGGTAATGGGGTGGTCTGGAAAAATGAACCCCATGAAGGAAAAATCGGTTTAAAGGCGGATAGAGACGGATTACTTGTTGTCAACGTTTCGGCATTGACAGCCTTCAACATGATCGGAGAGGTGATGTGCGCCACTTTGCATAACCATACGTTGGTAAAAGCAGGTGAACTGGTGGCTGCTACTCGGGCCATCCCCCTGGTCATGAACCGGACCCCCATCGAACGGGCCGCCGCCATCGCCGGACAAAACGGAGGCGTGGTTTCTGTTCGCCTCCTTCGACGGGGAAAAGCAGGCCTGATCATCACGGGAGACGAGGTGTATCATGGTCTTATCGAAGATCGTTTTGTACCCATTCTGACCCGAAAACTCACAGATCTGGGTTGTGAAGCGGACTGTATCAGTTTTGCCCCGGACGATACTGAAATTATTCGACAGGCAATCTGCGCTCACATTGAGCGCGGCTGTGACCTGATTCTTTTAAGTGGCGGCATGAGCGTGGACCCCGACGACGTCACCCGCAAAGGAATCAGACTGGCCGGAGCTGAGGAGATCCATTACGGTGCTGCAGCGCTTCCAGGCGCCATGTTTCTGGTGGCTTATATCGGGAAAGTGCCATTGATCGGCGTACCGGCCTGTGGTCTTCATCACCGTACGACCGTGCTCGATCTGGTCCTGCCCCGAATTCTGGCCGGAGAGAAAATCGGCAAAAAAGAACTGGCGTTTTTAGGCCATGGCGGGCTTTGCCAGGACTGCCCGGAATGCACCTATCCGCATTGTGCTTTCGGTAAAGGGAACTAATGGAAAATTCATACCAAAAGGTGGAGAAAATAAAATGATTGATGTTGAAGAGACTCATGACGGGCGGATTGCCGTGTGCAACACTTCAGACACTATTTAGATGATGACGGTTTCCCAAAGATTATTTTATCTACAGAAAACCGCCATCCGTAACAACATGGACACATTATTTACCGCTCATCATGGCCTCGATATCCGCCTCCACGGTGTCGATCGGTTTGATATCAAATTTTTCCACCAGAACCTTGGCAACATTTGGTGACAGAAATGCCGGCAGGGTGGGCCCCAGACGGATACCCTTGACGCCCAGAGAAAGCAGGGACAACAAAACAGCCACCGCTTTTTGTTCATACCATCCGACATCAAAGGAAATCGGGAGATCATTGATGTCGTCCAGTCCAAAAACCTCTTTCAGTTTCAGAGCGATCACCGCCAGAGAGTAGCAGTCGTTACACTGACCGGCATCAAGAATTCTCGGAATGCCGCCGATATCGCCAAGATCAAGCTTGTTGTAGCGATACTTGGCACAACCGGCAGTTAAAATTACAGTATTTTGCGGCAGAGCTTTGGCAACTTCGGTGAAATAGTTTCTGTTCTTTTGACGGCCGTCACACCCGGCCATGACAATAAAGCGTTTGATGGCGCCGGATTTTACCGCATCAACAACCTTGTCCGCCAAAGCAAGAACCTGATGATGGGCAAACCCGCCGACAATCTTGCCGGTTTCGATTTCAATGGGCGGGTCGCATTTTTTTGCAAGTTCTATTATCTCCGAAAAATCCTTTGCACCCCCCTCGGTTCTGTCCGATATATGCTTAACATCCGGATAACCGGTCATCCCGGTGGTAAAGATCCGGTTCTGATAGGTATTACTCTTTTTTATGGGGATAATACAGTTTGTGGTCATCAGAATCGGACCGTTAAAGGATTCGAATTCCTTGTTCTGGCGCCACCAGGAACCGCCGTAGTTGCCCACGAAATGCTCATACTTTTTAAAGGCCGGATAGTAATTTGCCGGCAGCATTTCGCTGTGAGTATACACATCAACTCCGGTGCCCTGGGTTTGTTTGAGCAGTTCTTCCATATCTTTCAGATCATGGCCGCTGATCAAAATCCCCGGATTGCTTCCAACTCCGATATTAACCTCTGTTATTTCAGGGTTTCCATAAGCGGTGGTGTTGGCTTTGTCCAGCAGAGCCATAGTATTCACCGCCGTTTCTCCGGCTTTTAGCACCAGACCTACCATTTCGTCCACCGTCAGGTCCTTTGTGGTAGAAGCCAGGGCTTCCATGATAAAGTCATAAATTTCGTCTTTTTCAAATCCTAAAATGGCGGCATGATCCGCATAAGCTGCGATTCCTTTCAAACCGATGATCAACAGCTCCCGTAAAGATCGAACATCTTCATTCTCTGTGGAGAGGACGCCGACTGATTTGGCCTTTTCTTCAAACTCATCCACGTCATCCGAGAACCAGGTGGCAGAATGATGTAATTTCCCATCAAAATCCTTACCGTTTTTTTCTTTGTAGGCGGCCATTACCTTGTCTTGAAGCGCCTCCCTGCGTTTTAACCCTTCCTTGATCATCTCAACAAACCGGTCATTGTCCCAGTTGGCATTGGTGATGGTGGCAAAAAGCGCCTGTGCCGTAAATAACCCGTTTTCCTTACTTGACATGCCAAGTTCTTGGGCCATTTCGTCGTAAACAGCAATGCCCCTTAGTACGTAGATCAACAGATCCTGAAGGTTTGCTGTTTCTTCGGGTTTCCCGCAAACTCCCTTGATTGTACAGCCTTCATTTTTGGCTGTTTCCTGACACTGAAAACAAAACATAATTTATCCTCCTTTTAATGATATTGGGTTTATTAATTTTTCCCTTAAAATTTTCTTTAAAGGACCATTTCCTGATTTTCAAGGATATTTTATATTCAGGACAAACGAATTGCTTTGACTTAGATCAAAAAAGACGGAAATTTTTAAAAAAATTTCGACTTTGGTTGTTTTTTTCATAACGGTTATGTGGAAAAGAGAAAACCAGTGGGATGTTTTGATACATTGTTTATGAATGAAAATATTTCTTATTCAATGCCTTGTCAAGGGAATCCCTATACTATTAAATTATAGCCGGCAGATGTGATTGCAGATTTTACATTTTCGATGTTCGCAGGATCGATTATCTCAAATTCGACGCATTTACCGGCAAGGTTTACCGTGACATCTGATGTGCCGTTAATAGACTCAACCGCTTTTTTCACGCTTCCTGCACAGTGCATACAAGTCATTCCTTCCACATCAAGCCTTATTTTATTGTCTTTCATTTTGCTTTTCCTTTCCGCCTTTATTAATACTTTTGTTTTTAAATAATACCATGCAAGCATCGATGACAGTATGACAACTCCGCTGAATTTTAGCCATTCCGGCAACATTTCAGCCTGATGGGTAATTATGATTTTATGAAAGCCATATTTTGCAACAACGAGATTAAGAAGGTATCCGAGTGCAAGGCTTATTATGCTGATTGAAGCGAGATAAACGACCGCAGATTTTTTGCCAAGAGTCTTGATTACTGTTGATATGGTTATTGCATTAGTGGCCGGGCCGGTTAATAAAAAAACGAGGGCTGCTCCTGGAGACATTCCCTTCATAATCAGTGAAGCAGCAATAGGTGTTGATGCTGCAGCACATACATACATGGGGATACCGATTCCCAGCATAACAACCATGGAAAAAAAGGGATAGTCCATATATCGTCCGAAGAATTCGTCTGGAATAACAGCCCCAATAATGCCGGCGACAATTATCGCGATAACGAGTGTATTGGCAATAGATCCAAGCAGTTCATATTCAATATAGCTGAAAAATGATTTTAATCTGTCTTTAAATGTTTCAGAAGAAGTATTATTTGGTGAAGGCACGTGTGATTGTGAAACATCTTTTTTTGAGATTAAATTTACCAAAACACCTGCTGTCATAGCTGTTATCAAAGAGGCAACAATTCTGAAAAAGCTGAATATCCAGCCAAGCAGGGAAAAGGTGAGCAGAAAACTGTCAGCACCTACTTGAGGAGTTGCAATCAGAAAAGATATGCTTGAGCCTTTTGAAGCCCCGTTATTTCTCATTGATGCTGCTACAGGTACGACACCGCATGAGCATAAGGGGAGAGGTATTCCGAAAAGCGTTGATTTTAAAACCGAACCAAAAGTATTCTGCCCCAGATGGCGGCGAATAATCGATTCCGGAAAGAGCACATGTAGCACTCCGGCCATGAAAAAGCCGAATAAAAGATATATGGATACCTCGTTAAAAAAGAACAGTATCTCTTTTAATATATCTAAAAGAAAACTCATGGATCTTTCCTTTTACTGTTAAACTTCTAAAATTATCTACCGTATTAGCATTGAAAACATATGCCGGCGGCTTTTAGTATGTTAAAATCATTATGTCACACAGTGGTACATTTTAAGCCATTGTCAAGATTAAATGCAAAATTTTTATAAATGGGAAGTCTGATAGAACTGGAAACCACTAAGAAGTTAAGAAGTACATGTGATATTGAATATAGCATAACCTTTGTTTGATGATGAACTTTGCTAATTGATTGATTCCCAAATTTCTATCCGGTGTCTTTCAGGATCAAAGAGATAAAAAACTCGGGCATTCCAGGCATGTTTTCTTATTCCGGTTGGATTTAATCCGGCTTTATCAATATCTTCCCATACCTCGTCAATGTTTTCAACCTCCAGTGCCAGGGTTACACCTTTTCCACGGCAGCTTTTGATGGAAGCGCGTTTTTCATCAGCAATGCTTAATCGGGACGTTGCGCTTAAGCAAAACTCCACAAACCAATCGGTGGAGAAGTTGACGGGTAATTTTAAATAGTCCCGGTAAAACTCAACAGTTTCTTCAAATTTTCCGCAATAGAGGATTGTGTTGGCAGTTTTAATTCTTTTTTCCATTTGAGGGTTTTCCTGCTCTTAATCTTTTTTCATTGCATCCACGTTTTCCTCATGTTGGACCTTGATCGCTTCCAGGAAAAGATGATGGGATCCGGTTGGCAAAAGGTGGCGGAACTCACGAATCTTTCGCGTTACCCACTCCTGCCCACGAATTAAAAGTTCTGCCTTCTCCTCCAGACTTTCCAGAGCGCGAACCTTGTCTGCAAAGTCTCCGGTCTTCTTGCTGGGCTCCAAGCCGAGGTCATGGATGAGACTCACCAGTATGCGGCAGTTAAGGCCCTCGTCCCGCAAGAATTTTTTTAAGAGTTCCTGGAGACGTTGGTCCTCAGTTTGGGAGATCAACTCCCCAAGTACTGCCACGCCTGCGCGCTCTGCTTCAAGGAGTAAATTGTAAAAATCTACAAGTGTGGTTATGTTGGTTTGAGTCATAGTAATTCCCCTAACTCGAAGCTTCCAAAATCTGTGTTAAGTAAAATTGTGCTCTTTGTGTTTTTCAGCAATAGTGGCAGCCAGGTCATCCAATGCCTTAAGATCTTTCTCCGAAGGCACACCTTTGCAAAGAACCGGGTCTATGACTTCTACCTTGAGATTGGGTATCATTCCAGCGAGTATTTCTACGGTCTTTCCTCCCCATCCATAGGAGCCGATGATGGAAATAAATTTTGTTTTGGGTCGCAGGGCGTTTGCTAAAAAAGCACTGTAAGCAGCGTAGGGATGGGGGCCTGCAAGGACTGTTGGCGTTCCGACTACGAGTGTCGCTGCGTCAACCAGTGCCATGGCCAATTTCCCGATGTCGGCTACGACTAAATTGAACAGCTCCACTTTAACCCCCTTTTCTACAAGGGCAGAAACAAAATAGTCGACCATTTGTTTTGTGCTTTCATGCATAGACACATAAGG
Organism: Deltaproteobacteria bacterium; assembly: GCA_019313505.1. Lineage (GTDB taxonomy): Bacteria > Desulfobacterota > Desulfobacteria > Desulfobacterales > UBA11574 > S5133MH16. The sequence goes on along the minus strand of JAFDBA010000050.1, from coordinate 1,499 downwards.
CAGTACAACTATATTACGGCAAGGACTGAATACCCAGTCACGATAGGCATCCATAATCAATGCCGGGCGTGGAAATATTTGCCCGTGGCTGGGAGCGATCATCTGAATATCGTAAGATTTTAGTTTTTCCAGGTTCTTTTTAATCACGTTTCTAAAGGGCATCATGATCTCGGCGAAATAGCGTTTGGCCGCCTCATAGACGCGCCCTTCATCCGTAACGAAAAGATCGGTGGTTGCAATGTGGGAACCGAAAAAATCACAACTAAAAAGGATCTTGTCTTCTTCCAGATAGGTTACCATGGTCTCAGGCCAGTGAACCCAGGGTGTATGGATAAACTTCAATGTCTTGTCCCCGAGAGAAAGGGTTTCACCGTCCTCGACGGTGGTAAAGGATGCTTCAGGTATCTGTAAAAGATCCATAAGCATTCCTTTTGCTTTGGGTGTTGTTATCAGTCTGGCATTGGGATATTTTTCAAGAACCTGTGGAATCGTTCCGGAGTGATCCTGCTCTGCATGGTGTGAGATGACGTAATCGATTTGAGAAACATCTTTAAGTTGTTCTAAAAGTTCATTGGCCATGGGGGGATCAACCGTGTCAATCAAGGCAGTTTTCTCGCTTCCACGGACCAGATAAGCATTGTAGGTAGTGCCGTCGGGAAGCGGGACCAATGAGTCAAAAAGACGCCTGTCCCAATCTACGGCCCCCATCCAAAAAACACCCTCTTTTATTTTTCTTGCTTTCACACCTCCTCCTTTCTTTGTTCGAATAACAAAAAATTGAATCCGTTTAACAGAATAATAATATGGTTGTCGTTTTATGATTTTTCATCGGGCGATTCCTTACTTCCCATTATGTGCATTAATACTGTCAATTTCCCATAATATCAGTAGCAATCTCCTCGATAGACTTATTGGTTACGTCTAATACTTTCAGCCCTTGAATATCTCTAAATATTTTTTGACTGTGTTTCAGTTCCCTCCTAATGGATTCGATATCCGTGTAGTCGGTTGATTCCAAATATTTAAGTCTTTCTTGCCGGAGAAAAGCAGCCCGAGCCGGGGAAATCGTGAAGCCAACTTTTCGCTGGCGTAGGGTAAAAATTGTTTTGGGTGGCTGTTCGCCTGGAATAATAGGAAAATTAGCTACTTTCAGGTTATAGTTACATGAAATATAAAGGCTTGTCGGTGTCTTTGAAGTTCTTGAAATGCCAACTATGATAAGGTCAGCCTTGTCCAGAGTCTCTATTTTCTGGCCGTCGTCGTGTTTCAGCGTAAAATTGATGGACTCGGCGAGGCGAGCCGACTCCTCATCTATTCCTTTGAAAATTCCAGGACGTAAAAGAGGTACCACGTTCCAAATTTTAACCATTCGTCTAAGGAGGGGCCCTAAAAGATCCATGGCACGAACATTTTTTTTCTTTTTTTCGGTGCGAAAAAATCTTCGCAGTTCCTGGGATACCAGCGAATATATGACAAACGCTTCAAGTTTCTCGGCATTT
>JAFDBA010000049.1 GCA_019313505.1 Deltaproteobacteria bacterium | reverse complement strand
CCTCCCAAATCTAAGCCCACAAGGACAGTCCGTTTGCCCATCCGTGCAAGCCAAAAAGCCAGGATGGTGCTAACAACACTTTTTCCGGCTCCACCGTTGCCTCCGCCTATGGCCCATATCTGCGGGGTTGATTTCCTGCTGGTATTTTGTTCTTCTCTCACTTGTCACCTCGCAGTTACTACTTTTCCAGAAGCAAATTCCATAAACTCCATATAAGGTTTTGCTCTCCCTCGGACCCATAACAGTAATCCTTTAGCAGTCCGCGGTCGGCATCAGTCATTTCTTTGAACCGGATACCGACGATGGCTGTTGTTTTCTCTTCGAGGGTAACATCCTTGCCCCAGACAATAGTGCCCAAAATATTAAGCGTAATAGATTCTATCGGTAAACACATCTGGATTTTAACATTTTTTCCGGTCAGGTCGGAAGAACGACCGACTTGATATTTCGCACCCAAAACCACACATGCTCCCCCTAAGGAAATATCATCCGTGAATCCGGTGATCTCCAAAGGGGCTTTCCCGCCATGATCCTGGAAAACCTTAAGATTTAACTGTGTGGGGAGCTGGTGTCTAACTGTTTTTCGAACTATTTTCGAAAATTCTTTTTCATCCGATTCCAAACGGGCTTTATAGAGACGATCAACCAGAGGCTCGATATCAGGGTGTTCTCTGCAAACTTTTATCAGCATAGATTTGGAGATTTTGGCCAATTCAACGCGAGTGATCGTTTTAATATCTGATTGAGATACTTTTTCCTCGTCAAATGGATAAATATCACCAAAAAAGTCGTTTTCTATAAGATCCTTCTTCGTTTGTTTCCGGACCTTTTCATCCTTTTTCAAATGATGGTGGGTAGTTTCTTCCAGAGCTCCGGAAACCACGAAACTGATATCATTTTCCTGATCGCCGAATATTTTCACAGTGCTTTGTGCAGGAAAATACCGGGGAGTCAGCTCATTCATAAAAGCGATAAGCTGCTGAAATGACAGGCTGGCAAAAAAACTATGTACCGGAGCCTCTTTGGAACTGTCTTTATGAAGGTCTGAATAGAATGCCTGTTCTTCCTGATGGGACGGCTTAGCGAGGCGCCACTCAAAGAATTTGGAAACGATTGCCTGTAACGTCTGGTCCGCCTGGATAAAAAGGTTGGCCGATATTCTGTATGCATCGACGGCGTCATACGATTTATCTTGTGCCAGAAAGTCTGCAAAGACTCTATGGAGTCGCGGATCATTTGGGAAAACCTTTAGCAGGTTTTCAAATTCAGTGAGTGACTCGATGGTGATAGATCCGTCAATAATACGATTTACAACGCTGTCCTGCATGTTAATTCTGTTGGTCATAATGCACCTTCCGGCTAACTAGTGTCCATCCCTAAATGGCCTTTTTGCCCAATCTCTGCGTTATGTTCAAAAAATAATCCTCGGAATATTAAACATATGCCTGTGGTTATTTTTTTCACATGCCTTGATCTTGAACAAAAATCCTCATTTATGGATGGACACTAAATAACTCTGAGGGCTAAAGGTTTTTTCTGTCTTTCATGATCTCTATAATTGTATCTATACGCTGGTTCATTATCTCGCTCTTTTTATAGGAGAGTAGTAATATTTGGTAAAATGACTTCATCTTAGTATCGAAATTCAGTAAAATATCACCAAATTGTGCAAGTTTTGTACTCATGGATTTGATCTGATTATGAACATCTTCGGCAGATTGATCCGGTGGCGCCGAAGACTCCTTTTCTCTGAACTCGGTTATCAATTTTTCAAGGTCTTTTTTTTCCCCGTCCGAAAGGCCAACAATTATTTCTGTCTGGTATTTATCAGTCATGTTGTCACCGGCAGTTAGTTCCTTATTTATAATTTTTATCTAAAATAAATAGCCGGAGCGTAGCGACTCCTTAACTTTAGATCACTTCAAACTTTAGATCACTTTTAACTTTTCCGGTTTATCCGGGTTAGGATTAATCATGTTTTTCAAATTCTTTGTTAATCATGGCATCTATGGCGGCAATACTTTCATTTCCTGTTTTCAGAGAGTCGGAAATATTGCCGAGATGTTCTGAATCAATGCCGGACTTTTTTTTCAACAGATTGAAACCAAGCAACAGAATAATAACAATTGTAAGAAGATTTAACAGGACCAGCATATATGTCTGAAGATTGTAGTTTTCCCCGGTAGAAGGTAGTGACTCAGCCTGTTTTTGCCGTCCCTGGGTTGCATTTTCGGCCGGTGCGCTCTGAGTCTTTATGGGAGAGACAGGGACTTTTGTTTCTTTTACTGAAGATTTCTCCGGGATAACTTTTGGCTTTTTTGTTTCAGGTTCCTTCAATTCTTTCGATGAAGGCCCGGCATGCAAAGACTCCTCCGGCACATCCTCCTCGGGCGGTGGAGTTATTAAGTATGCATCGATAACAACGCGGTCGGGACCGGGAAGAGAAAAAGTTTTTAGCTTGAAATGGGGAAAAGTGAGTTTAATGCCGGCCGTCAAAAGAGTCCCCTTTTGAATAAGTTCAATGGAATGAACAGGCTGAATTCGGGTTGTCTTATAAATAACTTGTTGGGACAGGACCGTTGTGCTGTCAGGAAACGCCACGGAAAATTTTCCCTTACCATGGATTACAGGCTCCTTAAATTGAGCAGGATTTTGGAATTCAAACACAATTCTTGTAAAATCCTGGTGTTTAGCGGTTCTCACATATTTAAGGTTGGCGGCATGAGCTCCTCCGGATTGGAGCATGAGGAGAAGGGCGGCAATCATTGTAAGTCCTGATCTCATCTGAAATTGTCTTTGGAAGCTCAAAGTTCCTCCGGTCTGGATTTAAATTCTTTTATCATTTCATGGGGTACAATTCTAATAATCTCGGACAGTGTTGTCTGGTCCAATTTTAAAATGGCATCATCAAGCATTGTCTTCATTCCGCCGTTTATGGCGATACGCTTAATTTCTTTTTCTCCTGCATCCGTAATGAGTGCACGGACAATATCTTCGTTCATCACAAAAAACTCCGAAATCAGGATTCTACCATTATATCCTGTAAATTCACATAGCTCACAACCTTTCGCCGTATAGAAAGTAAAATCGGAGGGGTAACTGTTAAAGAGTAAGCTCCATTCTGCTTTGGTGGGGATATACTTTGTGCTGCATGAAGTACAGATTCTCCTTAAAAGCCGCTGGGCAAGCACTCCCATCAGGCCAGCGGCGATTTGGTTGGGATCAACGTTAAGGCCGCGTAATCGGGAGATAGCACCTACCGCATCGTTTGTGTGTAACGTACTTAAAAGAAGGTGCCCTGTTTGAACGGCATCAAATCCTATGTTTGCCGTTTCCTCGTCACGCATTTCACCCACCAGTATGACATCCGGGTCAGATCGAAGAAAGGAGCGGAGAAGTCTTGCAAATGTAAGATTAATTTTGGCGTGGATTTGTGTCTGCATAATTCCGGGAATGCTGTACTCGATCGGATCTTCCGCAGTAACGATCTTGATTCCCGGATTGTAAATAAACTGCAGTGCTCCGTAAAGCGTTGAGGTCTTGCCGCTTCCTGTGGGTCCGGTGACCAGGACCATCCCTGCAGGACTCTTAAGCAGTGTTTTGAACGGCTTCAGCACATGATTAGAATGGCCCAGGTTTTCAAGTCCCACTTTGGCTGTGCGGGAATCGAGTATCCTTATGGTTATATTTTCACCAACAATAGCCGGGCATACAGCAACTCTTAAGTCGACATCGACTTTCTTATTATTTTCTTTGTCTACATAAGTTATTCTGAAAGCTCCGTCCTGGGGGAGGCGTCTTTCGGCGATATCAAGATTGGACAAGACCTTGATTCTGGAAATAATTGCTCCTGTTATATTTCGGAGTTTTTCGTCAAGCCAGTCCTGTCTTAATGTTTGAAGCACTCCATCGATTCGGTAACGGAGTCTGGCTGTTTCGCGGTCCCGTTCAATATGAATATCGCTGGCATTCTTCAAGATGCCGTATCTGATGATATAGTTAACCACCTCTTGAGCCTTAACATCGGAAACACCGTAGACCTCCGACGTAATTTCTTTAAGATCGGTTTTTTCCTCCAGATCAACTGAAATACTCTCCACATCCTCGATTTGCTGTATTTCTTCGGCCTCGTCCGAATCCTTCAAATACTTACCGTAAAGGGCCTTGAAAATATTTTTAAAGTCGGCATCCGTTATCAACACACAATCGATCTTAAGATGAGGGTACAGGGAGCTTAATTCATGGACAATTTTGAGATTAGTCACATCGGACAACCCGAGTACAAGCCGGTTTTTTTCTCGGGATAGGGGCAGGATTTTGTTTTTTTCCGCATAATTCAGACTGACAAAACTGACAAGGGTATTAATCTGGTTCTGACTCAAATCAAACTGATCCAGTTTTTTAAATTCAATATTATACTGTTTGGATAATGCGTAATACAACTCATCAAGAGTAGTAAACTTTTTTTCTATCAATATATTACCCAGGTATTCAGCCCTGTGTCTTTGTTCATGAAGAGCTTCGGTTAGCTGTGCCTGGGTAATGGCCCCCTGTTTTACCAGGATATCTCCGATCTTTTGCTGCTTGTTGTACTTTTTAAGAAACCGCATAAGATCTATAGGGCTAATAAGATCCAAGCTGCAGAGAATCTCACCAAGGACTCTGTGATTGTTTTTGCACTTTAGAACTTCATCCAGATCCTTCTGGGTTATCATATCAAATTTTAGTGCAAGCTGACCCAGTTTGGTCCCTGCCATTTGTTGATTGAGCAAACCTTTTATATCATCGGCTGTGGCATATCCTTGTTTTATTAATACCTGGCCGATCAGCTCATTGGGTGTCTTTTTATTGAGACAATCCTCAAGCTGTTTTTCATTAATTAACCCTTTATCAATTGCTAACTTCCCGATATATTTTCGCAAATAGGGATGGTCCAGGAGTCTTTGAAGTTGGTTTTTTGTTATCAGCCCATTTTTAACAAGGAGCATGCCCAGAGGCAGTTCCGATTCCTTAATTTCTTCTTTCTGAATTTCAAGGGCCCTTTCAATATCCTCTTTTTTTACCAGGCCCTCTTTGACCAATAGCTCACCAATTTTTGGAGCAGGCGGGTTTTCGTTTGCGTTTTTATCCATATTTTTCCATTCAATATTCGATGTTGGACTTTCATCATTTTTTAATCATAGAATATAGAGGAAACTTGCTTGTGTGTCAAATAGCAAAATTATATTGATTCATATCAAGAACTATGGCATGTATACCACACAAGCAGCTCTCCCACTGAAACTCCATTATTTTGCCCTGAAAAACCTGATTCTTTGGGCCGGGTCAGAGTTCTCCGGCTCTGCCTGAAGAATCGCTGCAAGAGTTTGAAGTGAACTAAAGTTGACGGTCTCGTAAAAAAAGCAACTCCTTGCCAATGTCATTAAGACAACTTATAATGGAACAAACAAAAGCCTGATCTGGCCAGGGTCGAGTGTGAAGTGACATATAAAGTGAAGTAAAATTATCGACACTATACCCGACATCTAGTTCAACTTAAAATCTGCATGAAAAGGATAAACATGGAAAAGGAACCGACAATGGAAAATACAGAAACTAAAACGCTCAACATTAGTCTCCGGAAAGAGTTAATTAAAAGAGTAGAGGTCTTTTGTGCTGAAAAAAAAATAACTGTACGGGATTTTGTGACCGATGCTATAATAGAAAAAATAGAGCTTGCTTACAAAGAGAGGCGAAAAAAAAGCAGACTGTAAAAAGGAATACGAAAAAGCCATTCAGGATTATAACCAAGTTATTGGTCCTGACCCAAAGGATGCCATAGTCTACACCAGCCGGGGAGCTGCCTACTATGATTTAAGGAAGAAAGAGCATGCGTGCAATGATTACGAAATGCAGCACAAACAATGGAGCATGGAGCTGAACTCATTACGTTGGACAAACACTTCGAGACAATTAATGGACTGGTCTATACAATTCTCTGACCCACGATCTTGGGGGACGGGGCTGTTGAAAGTATATTAATGCGATGATTTATAACTGCATTTTGGTCAGATATACTGGTGAGTTTGGTGTAAAGTCCACTCAGTCGCAGGAGTTTATTGAAGATCTTCTCCATAATAATATAAGGCGGGCATTATACAACTCGAGTGGGCAAGATATTCTCAATCGCATTAATTTCGTCACTCGACAAGGTCGTCTTTATATCAATTTTGAAAAGGAGCAAGACTCGGATCTTGATTTATTAATTTCAATTGTAGGACGAACATTTGGACTCTCTTCCATTTCACCCTGTTTCCGTACATCAGTTCGCGATAAAACCGCCGTTGTTTCAGTAGCTGCTAAGCTAATGGTCTCACACGGAATCGTCCCTGGCAGTTCCAAACTTGCAGTGCGCGCAATAAAGAATCCAAAACTCGATATTCCCTCTCTAAAACAAGACATCACCAACTTAGGTAAAAAAATAGCTTTTGAAAATGGGTCAAAAAAAAGCTTCTCAAGACTTCGTTTTAAAAAAGGGCCAAAATGGAAAATGGGTCCTTGGAACGGCAATATTGAGAAGATGTTAGAGATAGAGGTTTATATGGATCAAGCTTTCATTTCGGGGGAGCGGATTAAATCTCCAGGAGGCTTTCCACTGGGCTTAGAGGATAAACTTGTCGCATTAGTAAGTGGCGGTTTGGATTCGCCGGTTGCTGCTTGGATGGCAATGCGACGTGGTGCTATTCCGGTTTTTGTTGTCATGGACCCCCATTTTGACAACAAGAACAGTTCCGGGGTAAATACCTCTACTGTAAGAGAAAAAGCCCTGGAAAATATTAAGGTTTTAGTTGATTACACAATAGGAGCTATTGAAAAGCCAATAGTCTATGTGGTTCCATATGAGTCTGTGTTGGATGCTTTTATTAAACACGGGTCTAAAAAAGGCATCACTTGTCTTCTTTGCAAGCGTTTTATGTATCGTGTTGCCGAACACATCTCCTTTCTTCATGGTTGCCAAGGTATTGTTACTGGAGAAATACTTGGAGAACAGGCGAGCCAAACAGCGAAGAATCTTAGAGTTCTTGACAGTGCCGTAATGATGCCGGTACATCGTCCCCTCTTCGGGTTTGATAAGGATGAGGTAGTAACTCTGGCCAATCGCATTGGTACTATGCCAATTTCCAATATCGTATCGGATCCATGTAAAGGAGCGCCAAACCACCCCACCATTCGCGGAGATTTGTTTGAAGTTGAAGAAGTAGAAAATAAAATTGATATAAAAAAATATCTTGAACAATGTTTGAGCGGTATAGAGAAGGTATCCTAATCCACATTTTTAAAATCAAAACAAACAAAGCACGACCGTTAAAGATGTATTGATTTGTTTTATAAAATAGGATATAGGGCTGTGAAATAATCGAACAGGATATAAAAAAATGAATCAATGTGTTTTGCTAAATGCCGACTATTCTTTTCTGAATGTTGTAAACTGGAAAAGGGCAATGTGTCTGATTTCAAAGGGCAAAGTTCATGTTTTAAGGAATTCCGGAAGGTTAATCAGAACCGCTGAAGGGCTTGCAGTTAAAGTTCCTGCAGTAATGAGGCTGATAAAGCTTATCAGAACACTTTACATAAACAGGGTCCCTTTTAGCAAAAAGAACATCCTTATTCGGGACGGATTCAAATGTGCTTATTGCGGCGGTGAAAAAAGAAAATTGACAATTGACCATATAATTCCCAAATCCAGGGGTGGCAAAACAGATTTCGATAACTGTGTCTCTTCCTGTAAGTCGTGTAACAATAAGAAAGGAAGCAAAACACCCTCGGAAGCCAATATGTATCTTAAAGTAAAAGCGTATCAACCGACTATTGCCGAGTTTCTGAGATTGAAAGTCAAGAAACTGGGTATTAATGCAGTTCTTAAAGATCTTGGCGTATATTAGAACCGGTTCCAGGTCATGTTTTAAAAAAATAGACTTTTCGGTTAAAATCAACAAGCCCGAACAAGATATTGTTCGGGCTTTTTGCTGAGCAACATCTGATTGAAACGCACCTATTTTCTTGACAGAAAGCGGTTTTGCAAGTACTTTTCGTAATCTAGAATCGAACTTAGGGGCTTCACACCAATTGGAATAATGCAATAATTATTTTTCAAAGAACTAAAATATTATTAAAATCCGAATTTGGAGGATGTATGGACTATAAAAAGACACTTAACCTTCCCGGTACAAAATTTCCCATGAAAGCCAGTCTTGCCAGACGTGAACCAGAGCAGCTCAAAAACTGGGATGAGAACCGTTTATACGAAAAGATCAGGCAAACGTCCAAAGGCCGTGAAAAATTTATACTGCACGACGGTCCTCCTTACGCAAACGGTAATATTCATATCGGTACGGCCCTCAACAAGATCTTGAAGGATATTATTATTCGATCGCGACAAATGTCCGGTTATGACTCTGTTTACGTACCGGGATGGGATTGTCACGGACTTCCGGTGGAACACAATGTTGAAAAAGAGCTGGGCAAAAAGAAATTAGAAATGTCCCGGGCGGAAATTAGAAAGTTATGCCGGGCTTACGCTGAAAAATATGTCGATATTCAACGTGAAGAATTCAAGCGCCTGGGTGTGATGGGCGAATGGGAGGATCCATATTTGACCATGAACTACGAATATGAAGCCACCATTGCCCGTGAATGTGGTAAATTTGCATCTCAGGGGAGCCTTTTCAGAAGCAAAAAGCCGATCTACTGGTGCTGCAGCTGCAAAACAGCTCTTGCTGAGGCCGAGATAGAATATCATGATGAATCGTCACCGTCGATTTTCGTAAAATTCCCCTTTAAAGACGATTTGAGCGCCGAGATTCCCGGCCTGACGGACAAAAAGGTTTTTGTCGTCATATGGACAACAACACCCTGGACCATTCCGGCAAACCTTGCTATAGCGCTTCATCCGGATATTATTTATGCGGCAGTTGATACGAAAAATGGCGACGTTTTAATTTTGGCAAGGGAACTTGTGGAAAGCTGTATGAAGACCTTTGGTTTTTCAGATTTTTCCATTCTTGCCGAAATTGGAGCGGACCGTCTTGAGCGAAAAGAGTGTCTTCATCCATTATATGATCGCAAGTCCATAATTATCCTGGGTTCCCATGTAACTCTGGATGCCGGCACCGGTTGTGTTCATACTGCTCCCGGTCATGGACGTGAAGACTATGAGGTGGGCCTTTTGTATGATCTGGATGCGTATTCACCTGTAGATGACAGGGGGTGTTTTACAGAAGAAGCCGATTATTTCAGTGGTCAATTTGTTTTTAAGGCCAATTCGGATATCATTGCCCGGCTGCGGGAAAATGACCTCCTTGTTGGTCAGGAGACAATGGAACATTCTTATCCCCATTGCTGGCGATGTAAAAAGCCTGTAATTTTCAGGGCCACCCCCCAGTGGTTTATTTCCATGGACAAGACAGGCTTACGAAAAAAATCACTTGAAGAGATCGATAAGGTCACCTGGATACCGCACTGGGGAAGAGAAAGAATCTACGGAATGATTGAAAACAGACCGGACTGGTGCGTATCCCGGCAGCGTGTCTGGGGAGTTCCCATAGCGATTTTTTATTGTGAAAAGTGCGGCGCCTTACATATAAACCAGGAAATAATAGATCGAATATATACAAAATTTAAAGAGCATGGCGCGGACATCTGGTTTGAAAAAGATGCAAAAGAATTTCTACCCGAAGATACCGTCTGCGGTCAGTGTGGTCATACAACATTTGTTAAAGAAGATGATATACTGGATGTATGGTTTGATTCCGGTGTGAGCCACGCTGCGGTACTTGAAAAGCGCACCGGTCTGAAATGGCCCGCCGATCTTTACCTTGAAGGGAGCGATCAGCACAGGGGATGGTTTCACAGCTCCCTCCTCACGGCTGTGGGTACACGGGGGGCGGCCCCGTTTAAATCGGTATTGACCCATGGGTTTGTTGTGGATGCACAAGGCAAAAAGATGTCCAAGTCTGTAGGAAATGTTGTTGCTCCTGATGAGGTGATCAAAAAGCATGGGGCGGAAATTCTCCGTCTCTGGGTTTCGGCATCTGATTACCGGGATGACATTCGTATTTCCGAAAACATCTTGAAACAGTTGAGCGATGCCTACCGGAGAATCAGAAATACGAGCAGATTCATGCTCGGCAATCTATATGACTTCGATCCTGGAAAAGATGCCGTTCCCTATGGTTCTATGCCTGAAATCGACAGGTTTGCACTGCACCGGCTTCAAGAGGTGATTGAGCTGACACTCAAAGCCTATGATACCTATGAGTTTCATATTATCTACCATACCCTTTACAATTATTGCATTGTCGATCTTTCAGCGTTCTATCTCGATATTCTTAAGGACAGGTTATATACATCACCGCCTGAATCAGCAGGTAGAAGAAGCGCACAGACCGTCATTCACATTCTGCTGGACTCCATGACAAGGCTTATGGCGCCAATACTTGCCTTTACCGCAGAAGAGATATGGAGCTTTATGCCGGGAACTAAAGAAAATGAACCGAGTATTCACTTGACATCTCTTCCTGAAGTAAATGAAGCATGGAAGGATCAAAAACTGGCAAAAAAGTGGAAACGAATCCTTGAGGTGCGCGGCGATGTTACAAAGGCCCTTGAGGAAGCCAGAGTTAAAAAGCTGATCGGTCATTCCCTTGATGCCGTTGTTACCCTTTATACGGATAATGATCTGTATGATATACTTTGCCCATATGAAAATGAATTAAGCACCATATTTATTGTTTCAGGAGCGTCTCTGGTTAATGGGGAGAACCCTGCCGGCGCTTTTGAGAGCCAGGATATCGACAACCTGTCGATTCTTGTTGAATCGGCAACCGGTGAAAAGTGTGAAAGGTGTTGGATATATGACACGTCTATTGGAGAAAGTTCAGAACATCCGACGATTTGCAGTAGGTGTCAGAATTGCCTTAAGGAATTGGCGGTTGGTAATTGAGGATTGGCAATTAAAGGAATATTATAAAAGTGTGTTCGAGTCTTTTTTCTCCAGGGGGGTCTGCTATTAAGCATAATAAATACCTGAAGCTTGCCGTCATCGCCGGTTTGGTAATTATGTTTGATCAGATAACAAAGGCCGTAATTCAGAACACGGTTCTGCTTTACCACTCAATTGAAGTTATACCCGGTTTCTTCAGTATTACTCATATTCATAACCCGGGCGGCGCCTTTGGATTCATGGCAAATAAAAGCTCTGGTCTGCGTAACTTGCTTTTTCTTTTACTTTCATCATTGGCCATCTGTCTGATATTCTACTTCTATAAAAAAACACCTCAGAAATATTCCCTGCTTTCCGCATGTTTTGCTCTAATTTTAGGAGGCGCCTTTGGCAACCTAATCGACAGAATTCGTTTCGGAAAGGTAGTAGACTTTTTAGACTTTTATATCGGGAATTATCACTGGCCTGCTTTTAATGTTGCAGACAGTGCAATCACTGTGGGAATTGCTATATATTTATTCCATCTTATCTTTAAAAAGATGCCGGAGTGATTTAAAATTTTCAATTTTAACCTATGACTGAAATAAATTACAAAGAGCTTAACAATTATTTAAAAGACCGGAAAGTCGGCGATTTTGCGCCGGTGTATCTTATCTACGGCCAGGAACTGCTATATAAAAATTCACTTGAGGCACTTGTGCATGGGTTGATCCCTGTGGATCAAAGAAGTCTTGGCTATGAACCGGTTGAGGGCACAAATGAAAATATTAAAGAAGCCATTGAGCGGTCAAACACATATTCGCTTTTGTCGGGTACGAAGGTTGTTGCAATTTGTGATTCTAAAATATTCTATTCAAAACAGGATCAAGGCAGGCTCCTTGAAAAGGCGAAAGAAGCATATGATACTGATGATATTAAAAAGGGCGCAAAATATTTACTAAGCCTTATGGGTCTTTTAAATCTTTCATACGATGATGTGAGTAAGGCAAATAGAAGTAAAACGATTAAACTCGATATTGACCGTTTCGGTGATGACGAATGGATTGATAAAATCGTTAGGTTTTGTATAGAAAAAAGCCTTGCCATTGGTTCTGAAGAAGATAATGCCGCTTTTTTGCAAAAAGCTGTTGAAAAAGGATTCCCGAAAGGGAACTACCTTATTATTACCACAGATATGGTGGATAAGCGCCGGAAACTTTTTAAAACCATTCGGGAGCATGGGATGATCATCGACTGTTCCGTCCCAAAAGGTGATCGCCGGGCGGACAGGATGGCGCAGGAAGCGGTTCTTTCAGAAAGGATGAAGGAAATCCTGGGTCGATTCGGGAAGCAAATGGATAAGAATGCATACATGGCCCTGTATGAAATGACCGGTTTTGACCTCCGGACATTTTCAAATAACCTTCAGAAACTGATCAGTTATGTGGGAGATAGAAAAAATATAACAAACCACGATGTTAAGTCTGTATTAAAGCGTACAAAAAAGGACCCTATATACGATTTAACAAATGCCGTTTCAGAAAGAAACATCGAAAAATCGCTCTTTTTTTTGGATACGCTTCTTGCAGATAATCTTCATCCCCTTCAGGTTCTTGCCGCAATAACAAATCAAATTAGAAGGCTGGTGCTTGTCAAGGGTTTTGTTGAAAGTCCCCATGGTCTAGAATGGCATGGAGGCATTCAGTTCCACGAATTTAAAAGCAGAATCATGCCCTCTATCCAGGCTTATGATGCTGATATTTTGGGGCAGTTTGAAACGTGGGACCGAATGCTTTCAAAAGATACGGGAAAAGATAATCAACGATTAAAAAAAAAAGGTTCAAAAAAGAAAAGCAGGCCGGTTACGGATCTTGTTGTTGCAAAAAATACTAAAAATCCATATCCGGTTTATCAAATGCTCCTAAAGTCTGAACGGTTTACTATGGATGAACTTATTGCTATTTTTGAGTCATTGAGTCAAGCAGATTTGCGCCTTAAATCCACAGGACAGAGCCACAGGTTGATACTCGAAAAAGCGATATTTTTTATTTGCCAAAAGTAGAGCAAAGTGATCTAAAGTTTGAAATGAACTAAAGTTTAAAGTGAGCTAAAGTTAAGGAATTCTGTCAATTATATAAAATCAGCGGAGCGGAGCGACACCATAACTTTAGGCACTTTAGCTCACTTTAGATCATTTTAGGCACTTTTTATGTTATGGATCGACTTTATAAATACTGACAAAAGCCCTGCATAGAAAGACCTAAGTTTGAACGATATAACAGGACGATAAATTATGACTAACAAGACAAAGATAATAGCAACCATCGGACCTTCATCCAATACCAGACCCGTACTTAAAAAACTTATCTTTTCCGGGATGAATGTAGCAAGGCTTAATTTTTCTCACGGAAAGTATGAAGAACATGGAGAAGTTATAAATACTATCCGATCCCTTTCCAGAGAGATGAATAGACCTGTGGCAATAATGCTTGATCTTCAAGGCCCTAAAATAAGAACAGGGAAATTAAAGGATGGAAAGGCGGTTTTACTGAAAAAGAACAATACTATCAGTATCACAACCAAAAAGGTTGCAGGGACAGCCGATGTGGTTTCGACCACCTATAACGGACTTCCGGCGGATGTGACAAAAGGAGATAAAATACTCATAGACGACGGTCTTATGGAATTACAGGTTATATCGAGCAACGATGATACGGTGACCTGTAAAGTTGTCAACGGAGGACTTTTAAAAGAAAACAAGGGCATAAATCTTCCAGGCGTTAATGTTTCGACCCCGTCTTTAACTGCAAAAGATAAAAAAGATCTTAACTTCGGGATTCAGGTTGGTGTGGATTATCTGGCACTTTCTTTTGTCAGGAGTGCAGATGATCTTAAACAGATTAAGGCCTTAATCAAAAAGAAAGGGACCGATATCCCGGTCGTTGCAAAGATTGAAAAGCCGGAAGCGGTAGATAATATAGACAAAATACTAAAAGTTGCTGATGTTATTATGGTTGCCAGGGGAGATCTGGGTGTTGAAATGAAACCTGAAAAGGTTCCAAACATCCAGAAACATATAATACATAAAGCTATTAGGGCAAACAAACCGGTAATAACGGCTACTCAGATGCTGGAAACCATGAGTATTAATCCGATTCCAACCAGAGCCGAAGCATCGGATGTGGCCAACGCCATATTTGACGGCACCGATGCCATAATGCTCTCGGGTGAGACCGCATCAGGGGAATACCCTGTCAAGGCAGTACAGATGATGAAAAGGATTGCTGTCGAGGCTGAAAAATCAGAATTTATGAAGTATAATCTCCAATATGAAAAAGATTCGGACGAACTGGTGACTCATGCCGTGGCAAAATCTGCCGTAGATATACTCCACGAAGTTAGCGGTAAAGCTATTATCGCATTTTCAATATCAGGTAACACGTCGAAGTTTATCTCAAAACATAGGCCTTCTATGCCTGTTTATTCCTTTACATCTTCCATGAGTGTTTATAATCGACTCTCCCTTGTCTGGGGTTTAACGCCTTCATTTATCTCCGACATTGATGATACCGAAAAGATTATTGAAGCAGCAGAAAGAATTCTTATTAACAAGAAATTGATCAAAAAGGACGATCTTGTGATAATTGTCACAGGCCTTGGCTTAAGGAAAGGTAGCACGAATATAATAAAAATACACAGGGTTGGTCAGAAGGACTGATATTTCTAAGGTTCACCTTTGTGTCTTGGTGCCTTTGTGGCAAATATATTTATCTTTTTATTTATTTTGGTGATGGTTTTAAAATGCAGGGCTATTGACCTATCGTAAATTCAGATTCAACATATTTTAATGAATAATCCACACCTTGAGGACATGTAAAAGATGAACATCGAACATCGAACATCGAACGTTGAACATCGAATAATGTATTCTACCATTTCTAATAAAGACAAAGCGACCCGCCCGCCTCGCCTGAGCGAGCCAACAAAAGGACGAAGAGCATTG
>JAFDBA010000048.1 GCA_019313505.1 Deltaproteobacteria bacterium | reverse complement strand
GACGGAACGGCAAAGAGGTTATCGAACAAAAATACGGTAATCTTTTCCAAATGTATGAAAAAATAACCGCCTCCAATCCTTATGAAACGCCCATGATGATCTACCCCGCGTCTCATTATGTCATGGGAGGCCTGTGGGTGGATTACAACCTGATGAGCAATCTTGACGGGCTTTTTGTCATGGGTGAAGCCAACTTTTCGGACCATGGTGCCAACCGTCTGGGTGCAAGCGCACTGATGCAGGGTCTGGCGGACGGTTATTTCGTTATTCCTTACACCATCGGCGGGTACCTTACGGGCACGGACCGGCCGGAAATTACAACAGATCACCCGGCTTTCAAAGAAGCGACCCATTATGTAACCGAACGTACAAACAAGCTTCTTTCCATCAACGGGAAACGGACAGTTGATGACTTTCATCGTGAACTGGGTCACATTCTCTGGGAATACTGCGGCATGTCACGGAACGATGAGGGACTTTTAAAAGCCAGAAAACTTATTCGGGAACTGCGAGAAGAGTTCTGGCAAAATGCGGTGGTTCCCGGTTCGTCAGAAGATTTTAACCAGAGCCTGGAACGGGCCGGCCGGGTGGCCGATTTTCTCGAGTTTGCAGAACTTTTGGTTATCGATGCCTTTGAACGCAAGGAATCCTGTGGTGGTCATTTCAACGAAGCATACCAGACCGAAGAGCATGAAGCCAGGCGGGATGACGAGAATTTCTGTCACGTGGCCGCATGGGAACATAAAGGGGATGACAAGGATCCCGAACTCCATAAGGAACCGCTTGTTTTTGAAAACGTCGAATTAACACAAAGGAGTTACAAGTGACCAAAAACATAAATATAACGCTAAAAGTCTGGCGACAGAAAGGACCCAATGTAAAAGGCGGTTTTGAAACATGTCATGCTACAAATATTTCCACCGATATGTCCTTTTTGGAGATGATCGATGTGGTCAACGAGCAGCTTACCTTGGACGGCAAAGAGCCCATCGCATTTGATCACGACTGCCGGGAAGGTATCTGTGGAATGTGCGGAGCCGTGATAAACGGCCGTTCCCACGGCCCTGAAAAAGGGACAACCCTTTGCCAGCTTCACATGAGGCATTTCTCAAACGGAGATACGATTGTGATAGAGCCGTGGCGTGCCAGGGCGTTTCCGATTGTCAAAGATCTTGTTGTGGATCGGGGCGCCTTTGATCAGATAATTCTTGCAGGAGGTTATATTTCCGTTAATACAGGAGGAGCTCCTGATGCCAACAGCATACCCATCGCGCAAGAAATAGCTGAACTGGCCATGGATGCGGCTGCCTGTATCGGATGCGGCGCATGTGTTGCAGCATGTCCTAATGCGTCTGCCATGCTTTTTACAAGCGCCAAGATTTCTCAACTGGCACTTTTACCCCAGGGAAAACCTGAGGCGGCCAATCGCGCCCTGGCAATGGTCAATAAAATGGACGAGCTTTGTTTCGGCAACTGCAGCAATGAACGAGAATGTGAAGCAGAATGCCCCAAGGAAATTTCCATATCAAATATTGCCCGATTGAACCGTGAATTTATAAAAGCAGGCTTGGTTTCAGCCGCAAAATAAAACACATCTCTATAAGCAGGCGGTACATATCCGGCGTGCCGCCTCGAGACCTTTCCAAAACGCCCCCTTATGCCTCCGTGCTCATCGAAAAAATATCTCATTTATAAATTGGAAACTACTTAGTGCTCAAATGTATTTATGGATGGGCACTAATTAATTAAAACAGCCCAGATCTCTTTCATCCGACATGCATCCCATTTGTAATAAAAAAAGGGTTCTTGACTGTTAAACAAAAAGTGTAATATTTGAAACATTCGTAAAAAGTCGTTTTCTTAGCTTTTTTCAATACCATAAATATTGGGGTGTTTATGAACAATCTTTTTTCTTTTCTTGATAATTTATCGACAACACTCGGTAT
Organism: Deltaproteobacteria bacterium; assembly: GCA_019313505.1. Taxonomy (GTDB): domain Bacteria; phylum Desulfobacterota; class Desulfobacteria; order Desulfobacterales; family UBA11574; genus S5133MH16. Next base: position 11,213 of record JAFDBA010000048.1, on the reverse strand, counting down.
AAAGTCAATCTATCTTCATATCCTGGCTAAATCTCTGATTGCCGTTATTTTTTCTTATATAATCTGGTTTATTCTTAGACACATTCTTGCATCTTTTGAGAAAAAAACAAAAAAGACCGAATTTATACAAATCAATATTCAAATTTTCAGTATTATCCGTAAAGCTCTCCTTTATGGTCTGGTGCTTGCAACAGGTACGTACCTCACCAGACTTTTCAATATCATTCTTCTGGAAAAAATCTTTCAGGCATTTATGATTATACTCCTGGCAATTCCGGCAAAAGATAGTCTGTTAATCGTACTGGACTATCTGAAAAAAAATATAGCGGACAAAACAAAAACCAAAGTTGATAATATTATTTTCGATCTTCTCAGTAAATTTTCAGGTGCTGCTATTTATGCAACCGCTGCTATTCTGGCTCTGGACATCCTGGGCATCAATGTCATGCCCTTTGTCGCCGGTGCCGGCGTGGCCGGTATTGCCATAGGCTTTGCTGCAAAAGACACATTATCCAACCTTATCGCCGGAGTGTTGTTAATTGTCGATCGGCCATTTGAGATCGGTGACCGTATCGAAGTGTGGAGTGCTCCCGCCGGAAGTGCTACCTGGGGAGATGTTGTCGATATCGGACTGCGCGCCACCAAGATAAAGACAACCGATAACATTGTGATCATCATACCCAACAATGAAATCATGAAACGGGATATCGTCAACTACACTATTACTTCAACAAAGATTAGAGTCCGGATTAATATCGGGGTCGCATATGACGCTGATATTGAAAAAGTAAAAGATTTAATCAACAGTGTTGCTGAGACACTGCCCTGGGTTTCAAAGGAACCTCCGCCTAAAGTGGTTGTAAGAAATTTTGGAGAATCTTCGGTAGATCTTCAGTTGCGGGTATGGATTGATAATGCACGGAAACGGATGGATACGATTTCCAGTATAACCGACAAAGTCAAAGAGACCTTTGATAAACACGGAATTGAGATACCCTACCCAAAAAGGGACATTACCATAATAAATAAATCCCAAATAGAATCGGGGGATATCCAAAAAGCACCCTAATAAACTTCTTGATTTGAAAACGTATTATAGTAATATCAAAAATTTGGCAAAAGTAAGGGGTGTGAATTTGTAGCCGTTCACAAGACCATCAAATTTCAAACTGTTTATCCCATGATACCTGTATGAAACTTACAATAAATGAAGTTGCCAAGTGCCTTCGGCTTCCTGTTAACACAGTGGAACGCTGGATACGCCAGGGAAGGATACCGATACAAAAAACCAGAAGCGGCTATATAGTTAACGAATCTACCCTGAAAAAATGGGCTGCCATGTATAGACTGCCTTTTTCAATGCCCGAAAAAGTTAAGTTTCAGGGGTATGAAGAGAAACTTGAAAATCTCCTGCCTGCCATGAAGCGTGGCGGTATATTGTATGATCTTAAAGGAGATGACGTGGAAAGGGCTTTGAAATCCGCTGTTGAACAGATGTCTTTTTTATCCAAAACTTCAAAAAAAGAACTTTATCAACTCCTCCTTGAAAGAGAACGCCTTATATCAACCGGTATCGGCAAAGGGGTTGCCATTCCTCATCCCCGCGACCCGCTGTCGGATACTTTGAAAAGCCCGGTAATAAGCACATGCTTTCTTGAAAAACCCATAGACTTTGGCGCAGTGGATGACAAACCGGTGTTTGTTATGTTTATTCTTTTAAGCCAGTCTACTAAAATTCATCTCCATCTTCTTTCAAGGTTTTCTTTTTGTGTGCGCGATAATTTATTTGTGGAATTTCTAAAAACATCCCCTGATGAAGCATCGTTTTTTGCAAAAATAGCTGATTTCGAAAGACAACTCGATAGAGCAGAAACATAGGTATTGACAATATGCGCAGTTTTCAATCATGGCGCTTCCCTGCAAACTGGTCCATTTTTCGTTTAGACGATCGTCTGTTGCTCATTTTGGTGGCCATTATTGTCGGCAGTTGCAGCGGTCTGGCATCGGTGGTTCTTAACCGATCTCTAATGGCCATGTACAATTGGATTCATTATTTACGCCATTACTGGTGGATTTTTATGTTGCCGGCGACAGGCGCTGCGCTCTCTTCCCTGTTTCTGGAAAAAATTGTTAAAGAAGGGGCCGGGCACGGTGTGCCGGAAGTCATTTACAGTGTATCCCGTTATGGCGGCCTGCTCAGGTTCCGCTCAAGCTTTTCCAGGCTTATATCCAGTGCTCTTACCATTGGCAGCGGAGGTTCGGCAGGTCCCGAAGCCCCGGTTGTTATCAGCGGTGCGGCGATCGGGTCCAATATCGCAAAATATTTTTCCCTAAATGACCGCCAGCGAATAACACTTGTCGGTTGTGGAGCGGCCGGCGCAATATCTTCCATCTTCAATGCACCGATTGCCGGCATGGTATTCGCCATTGAAGTGATTATCGGAGAATGGAAATCCGTAAACATAGTCCCCATTGCCATCGCGTCGGTAGCGGGTACTGAAGTCAGCCGTTTCCTCCAGGGAAACCAGATTCCTTTCAGCCACCGCCTGTTCAATATCAGCCATATGGACATTCTTGCCTGCGTTGGATTAGCTGTATTGACTGCTGCTGCTTCAATTCTGCTCACTCGGCTGCTTAGGTCTATGGATAAAATAGCAAAGAAATTGCCGGCCCCTTTATGGATACGGGCAGCCATAGGCGGTTGCGCGGTTGGTCTGATCGGCCTGTTCCTCCCGGAAGTTCTGGGTAAAGGGTACCATGTGGTTCAAACCACCATCGAAGGTGATTTTTCACAGGGACTTGCAATTGTGGGGTTTGCTACTATCGCAAAAATTGTTGCCACCGCTTTGACCCTGGGTTGGGGGGGATCCGGCGGAATATTTGCTCCCTGTCTGGTCATCGGATGTCTTGCAGGATTGACTTATCACCATGGTCTTGCTTTATTATGGCCTTCCGTAACATGGGTAAATGAAGGATGCTTCGCTTTGCTGGGAATGGCAGGTCTTATCAGCGGGATGCTCCAGGCGCCTTTGACCGGAATCTTTCTTATTGTTGAGATTACCGGAGGATATGATGTTATCCTGCCGCTGATTATTGTATCTGCTATTACGACAAGTCTTTGCCATTATATTGAACCGGCGGCTTATTATATGAAAGAACTTGTAGACTATGGACACCTTCTAAGACCCGGTACCGATGCACGGGTTTTGTCCGATCTTAATGTTTCAGAACTTATAGAAAGGGACTGTATTGCCGTATCACAAAACATGCTTTTGCGGGATTTTATCAACATCGTCAAAAAATCTCACCGGAACTATTTCCCGGTGGAAAATGAAAAGACCGGTCATTTTATGGGAATAATCCACTTGGATGATATCCGGCAGTATCTCTTCAATCCGGTCATGTATGATACCGTTTTTTTAGGTCAGATCATGAACACTAAGGTTGAAGTAATCCATCCCGACGACGATTTGGCCGATGTTATTCGCAAAATGGATGCTAATCGTCTTTTTTCCATGCCGGTTGTCGTAAACAACAGGTTCATCGGTCTGATTTCAAAGGGAAGTCTTCTGGATCAATATCGCAAAGAGCTTATGGTTCAGACGAGTCAGTCGATTTGATAAAAAGGAGATCACAGAAAGGAGAGTCAAATGAATCATCAGATGCTCCATATTTTCCGAAATAATCCTCTGGGGAGAGAAACGTTGCTCCAATCGATCTATTTTGCCAAGCAGGTGAAAGTCTCTCCGGTTATTTACATTCCCAAGTCCACTAAATTTTTAATGTATTTTGAAAACGACGTGGTTCAGATTGACCTTGACGATTCGTATCTCACATCCCCTGACACCGCTGTAGAACACGCGACCGAACTGTTGGAACAAGCAGGTGTGGAACCCAGGTTTTTAGATCCAAAACATTATACCGCTTCAACCCTGCCGGATATCCATACGAATTTCAACTACATGAGCTGTCCTCGCAGCATCAGTGACTTATCTTCGAAAATCGGCCTGGGTTACATAGGGCCACGGGTCAGACGCATCGTTAAGTCCGCACAATTTCCGGTTCTTATCGCCGGTTCGGTTTATAAAAAATGGGAAAGTATTGCCGTGTTTTTCGGCGGTTCGGTCAATGCGTTCAATGCACTAAAACTGGGATTTCGTATATGTAAAATTTCCGGCATGCCTCTTGCGGTTTTTACCTTGTTAGAAAACAAATCACAGGAATCATATGAAAAGCTTATCAAGAACGAAAATTTCGAAACGGAAATGAACCATTATGTCAATAACTGGCATTTTTTAAATAACAAAACCCTTGAAGAAAATCTCTATGATGTCCCTCACAACGCCCTCGTTGTCCTGGGTGCATATGGCCATCATCTTTTAAAAACTTTTGTTTTTGGGAACAAAATGGAAAAAATTCAGTCTACCCTATCCAACAATCTTTTAATCGTAGGTCCAAATTACACGGCAGCCATATAGGCGGCCATCATTTTTTACAAAACCTTCACTCTTTTTGAGCATAACGCAGAGATTGTGCGAAAAGACCATTAACCAACAGACTCAGAAATGTTTTTCAAATAACCGTCAATAATTCTCTGTGGATCTATTTGAAGAGTTTCCACATATAATTTTAAAAAATTTTTTAAATAAAGGCCGGGAGGAAGATCCTCGATCCGATTTTCTTCCATCGATTTGATAATAGAAACACTGATTCTGGTTATAGCATTAATTTCAGATATCTCGACCTCGAAAGCCTCTCTCAACTTTTTTAAATCATCACCTGAAATCGAATCTTTAGAAAGGATTTCATTCAAAAGCTTTTCCACTTCTTTTTCGCTCGATTTTTTTCTAATTCTTTCAGTAAAATTGTCATTGTCTATCGTATTATCTGTATGAATGCGGGCCGGCTTTTTTTGATTTTGTATGGATGTAATTGACAGTTCAATTTGTCCGGAATCACCAAGGATACTATCGTATGCGGCCCTTTTGTTTTCATCTGTCAGCGTTAAAAAAGCCTCTTTAAGTGTTTGAAGAATGTTATCTCTTTCCTCATTTGAAAACAAAGAATGGGTAACCAGAGAATTTTCGTTATAAATCGACAGGGTATCCTTATAAGCACGCTTGATTTCAAAAGAGGACGAATTTGCCGGAATTTTTAAAATTTCGTAATAAGTTAGTTCCTCAAAGTTTTTCATGAAATTTCCCCTGTCAGTGATACCGATGGTTTGTTGTTGATTATCTTTTCCATAATTTTTTTCATATCGATTGCCGGTGGTGTATAAGGGTATCTATGGGCAAAGATTTTTTTTGAAAGGACTGAATCATGAACCCGCACATCATAGCCGACATTTCCAAGAAACTGAAAATTCGAATAAAAATGCCTGTTGCACAACTCTTCAATTTTATATCCAATGGTTGCATCTAAATTTTTGCGAAACTGATTTAAAATAAACTTGAATTTAAATTCGCTTAAACTGTTTCTCAAAAAATTTTCACGATCAGGATCATGTTTGAGCACAATTTCTATGATATCGGGAGATGTACTTGCTTCGTGCTTTGGGGGGATAACAGCTTTCTTGACCGCAGAGTTAAAGGAGTGCCGTTTAACGATATGTTTCAATTTTCTTAAATAGACAGCCTTAATAAAACGAAAGGAATTTTCGATTGCTGTGGGTTCGGGTGTGCATATAAAAATTCCCTGATTCGAGGTTAAGAAAAAATCGAGAGTGTTAAAATTTGTTCCGGTCCCAAGGTCGAGCAAAATGTAATCGAAAGAAAGCTTTCGTACCGCGTTTATTATTTTTAGTTTATGCGCGTGTAACAGATTTGCAACTTCCATGGAACACAGCGAAGAACCAATAAAAAACAGGTTTTGTATAAACGTGGGAACCGCCGCATTTTCGAGATTTGTTACTGTCTTATCCAATAAGCGGTTTATACCCCCTTTCTGATGGTTAATCCCCAATAAGGTATGAAGGTTTGAACCCCCAAGGTCCAAGTCAATCAGTACGACTTTTTTGCCCCACTTGGCCAGCAGCGCCCCAAGACTGGCCGTGATAAAGCTTTTTCCAACACCTCCCTTTCCACCGCCGATTGGATATATTTGGGTCATTTAATCCACCAGAATTTTTTGAGCTGTTACTCCCAAATAGCTGCTGTAAAATGTTACGCGAAAAACTATTTTTTCATATTTTCCGGATTGCAGGTAATACAGTCATAAATGAGATTTTTAAGCTTTTGCTGTAGAACCAAGTAAGAATAATTGCGTGTTGCAATTTCGTAGTTTGTCTTGGCCATTTTTTGACGAAGTTTCTGGTTTTCAAGAACCTCTCTTGCCTTGCTGACTGCATCCTCTGTGACATACCCGTCTATTTCTATAGTAGCGAACCCTTTTGGCTCGATGTCATATGAATAAATGGAATATTTGTTTACAACTATGGGTTTGTGGAAGTATATGGCTTCGAGAAAGGCATTCCCAAACCCCTCAAAAGTTGACGGATACGTTATAAGGTCGGCATATGGATAGATGTCGTTAAGGGTGTAAATTTTCTTTCCGGTTTTGGTCATGCCCCTGTGTTCATTAATAATATCTGACACAAAAACAGTGTTGACATTCATAAGCTTTGAATATTCCATGATTCTTTGTTCATAATCATAACCCTCGTCACCGGAAGCATGCGAAATAATAAGCTTTGCCTTTTTCCCCAGTCTGTGGACCATTTCTATGGCATGTTCGATCCCTTTGCGCTTCACAACACGGGTTGGCTGGAGGATAAAAAGCTCATCATCTTCAATGCCAAGGGATTGCCGTACATCTTTTGTGTAATCATCAACCGGAGGAGGGGGGTTTTCAAAGTCCATGACATTTGGAATAATAGTTGCCGAAATACCTGTTCTAAGGCTTAGCTGATTACTACCTGAAGAGTTGATGGTCACGTGCTGTATAGACGGTAAGTGGGGAGGGAAGGCCATATTCAGGTATTCCCAGACAGAATTAGTCAGGAACTGCTGGCGTTCCCAGAAAAAATCGTGGTGGTGTGCTATTGTGGGCATATCGGTTTCTGATATTACCTCAGTAATGGCAAGGCCTAAGGGAATATTCAACGGAATTGTCAGTGCATTTTCCGGAACTAAAAGTTCAATGGCAAATTTTTCGATGAATTTGTATAAATCATCCTTTAATTTTCTTTTAATTGCCATAATTTTTTGCGTAATATGCCGGCCGCGTTTATGAACCCCAAAGCAGTTATTGTAAATATCTTTAATCTCGGGATGTGTAAAATGAGCTTCTTCTGCCAGATAGGAACAATCGGGTGGCAGATCAAGCTCGCCTGCAAAAAAGAAACATCGAAATCCTTCCCTTCGAAAAACAGTAGCCCATTTTGCTGTTTCCAGGGAGACACCGTCTGTCCCCGCAAAACGGGTTGAAATAAATCCGACATTGTGTTTTGAACCGCAGAATTGACATTTTTTCATTAATTGCTCCTTTTGAAATCCGTTACCGGTTGCTCGTTGCCGATGACTGTTTGATTTGGCATGTTATCAGTTTTTAGCATTTCTCGAAAATAAATCACGAGGTGTGAATATTATTCAATTCACGAGAATTCTGAATACTTTTAATGCATTTTTTTTAAAAATGACATCATGCAAAATTTAAGCCAATTTTTCAATCTGATTTTTCTTTTTGATAATGGATGATTTGTTTTATAATTTTAGTTAGATGAATACCTGAAAGAACAATAAATTTGCCGTCGTAAGCCCTGATAAAATACTTTGAGTGTCAAAAAAAAGGATTTTAACAAAATTTTGACGTATGTCGCATAGTTTTCTAACTTTTCCAAAGACCTGTTTTTTATTGTTTTACCGGTCACCGAACCCAAGTCAAAAAGATTTTAATTGCTATATATTGTGCCATTTTTTTCTTGACATACAATATATACTACACTATGAAGGAAATCAACATAATATCCTAAGTTTTTATAAATCAATATTAAAATTAAGGTGTGTGCCATGCTAAACGCAGAAAAGATAGTTGAACGAAGGGAGTATAAACGGCTTCCGGTTCGGGAGGGAGTATATGCTTTGATAAAGAATAATTCCTCCACACTGGGTCAAATCAAAAACGTCAGCATGGGGGGGCTTGCCTTCAGTTATATCGTTAATGAAGAGCAAATGCACGGATCATTTAAGGTGGATATATTTATAAGCGGTCAAGGCTTTTGTTTAAAAAATATACCTTCTAAAAAGATTTCGGATGTTCACATAGATAATAAACTCCCATTCACCACTTTTGCAATAAGACAAGTGGGTATTCAATTTAATGAACTGAATCACAACCAATTATCCCAGCTGGATAATTTCATCCGGGATCACACCACCGGTGAAAAAAATTAAAAGTTTGTAACATTTTTCCGAACTTGCAAAACACTTCTTTAGAGACCATTACATTTTTCTTCCTTTAATTCAAATCCGTTCATCACTTATCATAAGTAGTACCTGACCCGGACAAGCCGGAACCAAAAATAACTTCACATTTTGGTTGCCGATGCATCCCGTCTGACTGCGCTACGAAAACTCAAAATATGCTTGATAATCACATACAAATAAGTTATCAAAAGTTGGTTGAGTGATTGATCAATGACAAATGGGGGACCAGATGGCCACACCAATTTATTGGGCCGATAATTATGTTGAAAAGAAGCGCTCCGGGGAAAAAGCGATAAATCTGATAAAACCTGGGCAAAGGGTTTTTATCGGTTCTTCCTGCGGTGAACCCCAGCATCTTGTAACAGAACTTGCTGCAGCATCCCAAAGATTTACGGATATCGAGATTGTTCGTCTCCTCAGCCTTGAAACCACCCCCTTGACGTTGATAGCAAATAGAACAAAAGGCCAAAGCTTTAATATCAGGTCTTTTTACTTGGGATCCGCCAAGCCAAAAAGCCTCGTAAAAAACAAGCGCTTTATTACACCCATGAACCTTTCGGAAATACCCCGTCTTTTTAAAACCAGACGCCTCCCCATAAATGTAGCCCTTATTCAGGTGTCTCCGCCGGATGACTTTGGATGGATGAGCCTCGGCATTTCAGTGGATATAACTCTGGCCGCGGCCATGTCCGCTGACCTTGTTATCGTCCAGGTAAATTCCAGGATGCCCCGTGTACTGGGCAGAAGCTTTATACATGTAAACGACGTGGATGTGATTGTTGAACAGGAAGAAGAACTTCTTACCGTTAATGAACTTCCTGAATTAGAATCGGCTAACTTTATCGGCAGGCTCATTGCCCGGCTTATTGACGATGGTTCAACCATCCAGATCAGCCCTGGTACAACCCCCCAGGCAATTCTTCTGGCACTTTCCGACAAAAACGATCTCGGCGTTCACACTCAATACCTCTGCAACAGTATCATGCGTCTCGTTTCAATGGGAGTTATTACCAATCGCATAAAAGGGTTCAATAACGGCAAACTGGTGGCAAGCAGTGCCATTGGAACAAGTGATCTTTATGAATATCTGGATGACAATCCGTCCATTGAGTTTTATCCTTCGGATTATGTAAATGATCCCGGTATCATATCCCGTCACAACAAAATGGTTTCCATGAACATAGCCATGGCCATGGATCTCACCGGCCAGGTAGCAGCAGATGCCCTTGCATACAATCATTTTTCAGGCGTGACAGGCATGCTTGATTTTATCAGGGGAGCTTCCCAGTCTGATGAAGGCAAATCGATCCTGATGCTCACTTCAACAACCGTTGATGGTAAAAAAAGCCGGATTGTCCCGATGCTAAGTGATACCGATATCGTTGTTCCAAGAGGTGATGTTAAATATGTGGTCACAGAATACGGGGCTGTAAACCTGTTCGGAAAAAGCCTGCAGGAACGGGCCGTGGCCATGATCAGTATTGCCCATCCTGATTTTCGTGATGAGCTCCTGTTTGAGGCAAAAAAAATGGGGTTGCTCAGTACCGAACGAACACTATCGGAATCGGCTTATGGCATATATCCGATCAAACTGGAAGAAACCAGGGAGGTTGACGGTAATCTGATAACCATAAGACCGGCAAAACCGGTGGATGAAAGAAGAATCCAGGAACATTTTTATAATCAGAACAAAAATGATATATATTCCAGGTTTTTTCAGGCCAGGAGCCGGTTTGTTCGTGACGATCTGGAAAGAATGTTTCAGATAGACTATATTAAAAATTTAACCCTTCTGGCTGTTGTGGGAGAATTTGGTTTTGGAAAGGTAGTTGCCGTTGGGGAATATTTGCTTGACCAGGCCGGAAACATAGCAGAAGTTGCTTTTTCTGTGAGCAGAGACTGGCAGGGAAAAGGGTTAGGAAAGATCTTGATGCGAAAACTGTGCGAAGCTGCCCGGGAAAATGAAATTTCAGGTCTTACTGCTTACACAATGCCAGGAAACCAGGGTATGATAAAGCTTTTTAAAAGCCTGCCCTATAACGTCAGTACTATTTATGACGGCGAAGTGGTTGAATTGACCTGCATGTTTGATGAAGTTAAATGATATAAATTTACCTTGGTTGTAGCTGTAAATGCATTTAATTTTGACTCACCTATTGACAAACAAATAATATAAATATAAATAGCTTCATTTGAAAGATCCTAAGGTTTTTATACAGAAAATCCGTTTGTGACACCTTATTGATCATGGCTATAAATCTACCGACGTAGATACTTTTATAATCAATTTTATTTTAAGAAAGGAGGGGTGATTTTTCATTTATGTCCTGAGGTTTTTGGCTTTATTGATATTTTAGGACCAGTCGATGAATGTTAAAATGTAACAATCTTTAATCATTAACTTTTTATCGTGTAAAGGAGGTAAAAATTGGGCTTGGAAATATACAAAGAATCTTATACCGGCGCCATAAAGGAAATTACCCTTGGTAAAGGCGACGAAGCCGTTACCGTGGGTGGTGAGACATGCTATCCTTTTTATACTTTTGAAGGAGCCATGCCCCACAAGCCGGTAATAGCAATGGAAGTGTGGGATATAGAGCCGGATGAGTGGCCGGAAGCCGCGCTCAGGCATTTCAAGGATGTGCTTTCAGATCCGGCCGCCTGGGCCAAAAAGTGCGTTGATGAGTTTGGTGCCGAGATGATTGTTCTACAATTAAAGAGCACCGACCCGAATGCTAATGATGCCAGCCCTGAAGAGGCTGCCGCAACAGTAAAAAAGGTCCTTGA
>JAFDBA010000047.1 GCA_019313505.1 Deltaproteobacteria bacterium | reverse complement strand
GATCGATGTCACGATGTGTGATTATGATCTGTCTTCCGGGTTTTTTTATATGTTCGAATAAAGCTTCGGTAATGGTTACCGATCGATGCCGGCCTCCGGTACAGCCGACTGCAATTGTTAAATAAGCTTTACCTTCCTTTTCATACAATGGGATTAAATAGTCAAGCAGGTTCAGATATTTTTTTAAAAACCTGCGGGCTTCATCGTTGTTTAAGACATAGTTTTTAATCTCACGGTTTTTTCCGTCAAAAGCTTTGAGTTCAGGTACAAAATACGGATTCGCAAGAAACCTAACATCCATAATCAAGCTGGCATCGTGAGGGGTGCCGTATTTAAAACCGAACGACAGGATATTTATTCTCATGGGCACAAAATTTTTACTTTGTTGTGCGATATCATTGATTACAGATTTCAGGTCGTGGACATTGTAACGGGAAGTATCAATAATTTTGTCGGCGGTAATTTTCAGCTCTTTTAACTGTTTTTGTTCGATGCGTATCCCGTCCAGAAGACTTTTGTCCTGAGATAAGGGGTGATGTCTCCGTGTCTGGCTGTAACGCTTAAGCAAAGTTTCTTCGTTGGCCTCTAGAAAAAGGATTTTGAATTTATGTCCTTTTTTCTTTAGAGAATCAAAAACTAATGAATAGCTGGAAAGAAAGCTTTTTTCTCGCAGATCCATCACAAATGCCAGTCCCGTAATTTCAGAATCACTTTCAATCGGCAGCTCCAGGAACTTGGGAAGAAGCGCTACCGGCATGTTGTCGACACAATAGAAACCGGCGTCTTCAAATGCTGATATTGCAGTACTCTTTCCTGAACCCGAAAGTCCTGTAATAATAATTATATTCAACTTTTTCACTTTTAATCAACGGCCTGGTTTACAATCCTTCTTCCTCCTCTTCTTTAATGATGGAATAAATTTCATCACTGTTAGTAGCATTTAACAGTTTTTGTCTGAAAGGATCATTTTTTAAAATCCTGGAAATTTGAGAGAGCATCTTCAAATGAAGACCTTTGGAATTTTCGGGCGTTATAAGGAGGAAAAAGATGTAGGTTGGAAGCCCATCCATGGATTCAAAGTCGACTCCCTTACGGCTCAGACCGAAACCGAGTACTAGTGATTCAAGATCTTTTGCCTTGCCATGGGGAATTCCGATCCCTTCACCTATGCCGGTACTCCCGAGTTGTTCCCGTTCCATCAGCACTCTTACAAGATATTCATGATTTATGCCGGCAATACTGGCTACAGGTGTTACCAGTTCTTCAATAACACCTTTTTTGTCGAGTGATTTCAAGTCACTAAGAATCGCTTCTTTTATTAAAATATCAAGAATTTTCATTTTATATTCACTATAAATCAGGTGCTCGGCTGGATTAAGCCGTAGTCGCCGTCCTTACGCCGATAAAGGACGTTTACCCGATCAGTCCTGGCATTAGTAAACACCAGAAAATTGTTAGTTACAAGGTCCATCTGCATAATCGCTTCTTCCACATCCATTGGTTTGTACTCGATATCCCTAACTCTGATTTTTACTGTAGCTTCTTCATCCGAATGTAATGTGTCTTCAGCAATAATATCTTTTGCTCTGGATTTGGACCCGCTTCGGTATTTTCTAATCTTTTGTTTATTCTTTTTTATCTGTGTTTCTACCTTGTCAAGGACCATGTCAATGGCAGAATACATGTCACCTGTTACTTCTTTACCGTATATGTTGAGCCTGTCGCCGGTTATATTAATTTCAGCCATGTGACGGAACTTTTCAACCGAAAGTACAACGTTTGCTTCTGCCGGGTTATATAGATATTTGTCAAAACGATCAAGTTTGTCTCCAACGTACGATTTTAAATTTTCAGAAGGATCGAGATTCTTAAAAGTTACAGATGTCTGCATACTTAAAACCTCCCTAGAATTGTTTGCGTTTGTTCGATGGAAGTACTCTCATTATCTCACGATACTTTGCCACGGTTCTGCGAGCGATACAGATATTTTCCTCCTTTAAAAATACTGATATTTTATCATCACTATATGGTTTTTTTGGATCTTCACTTTCAATAATCTGTCTTATCTTATCCTGGACACTGGCAGAGGCTATTGCTTCGCCATGGAAACATTGAATAGAACTGTTAAAAAAATATTTCAACTCAAAAATACCACGGGGTGTATGGGCATATTTATTGGTTGTAACCCTGCTGATAGTTGATTCGTGCATCCCGATATCTGTTGCCACATCTCTTAACACCATGGGTTTCAAGTGTGAAATTCCCTTCTCAAAAAATTTCCGCTGGAATTTCAATATACTTTCCATTACTCTGTAAATGGTTTTTTGACGTTGATGAATGCTCCTGATCAACCATGTTGCGGAACGTATCTTTTCTTGTATGTAATTCTTTGCTTCGCTTGAAAACCTTTTGCCGTCCCTGATTGCATTTCTATAAAAATTGTTTACATGTAGTTTCGGCATCCCGTCGTCGTTTACCCAGATTATGAACTCATTTTCAACTTTGTATACAAAAACATCGGGAATAATATATTGGGGTTCTTCATCTGAGAATTGCCGTCCTGGCCTTGGCTCTAAGCCTTTGATAACATTAATGGCAGTAATAATATCTTCAATATTTTCTTTTAGAGACTTGGCTATGGCCTTGTAATTTTTATTTTCAAGATGATTGAGATGTTGTTCGATGATTTGGGTTACTATGGTATCGTCAAGATCAAAATGTCTTGCCTGTATAAGAAGACATTCACTGAGATCCCTTGCACATACACCTATTGGATCGAACGTTTGCATTAGAAATAGAATCTCTTCAACCTTTTCAGTACCAACCCCGCTCATGGTTACAATGTCTTCAACTGATGCATCAAGATAACCATCTTTCTTAAGGTTGCCGGCAATAATGCTTCCGATCTTCTCTTCCTCCTCGGTGGGTGATGTCATAAGCAACTGCCAAAGCAGATGTTCGCGCAAAGATTCCTTGCGTGCCACAAACGATTCGAAATTTGGTGACTCTTTTTTTTCGGTTTCGTAATGTGTCTTGCCCGATGAACTGTATTCATCAAGATAGTTGCTCCAGTCTATATCATCTCGGATCTTTTCTTCTATGGTGACCTCTTTTGCATCAGGCAGGTCGGCATCCTTACTTTCAGTCTGTTCATCAAGGTGTTCATCAACAGCAGCTTCGTGGATTTCTTCTTCAAGTGTTGGATTTTCTTCGAGTTCCTGGTTAACCGTGCTTAAAAGCTCAAGCCGTGTCAATTGCAAAAGCTTGATAGCCATTTGCAGCTGGGGGGTCATAATAAGTTGCTGAGTTAGTTTCAGCTGTTGTCGTAATTCAAGGGCCATTTTATAATTTAAACTCGTCTCCCAAGTAGATCCGGCGGGCGATTTTGCTTGAAGCTATCTTTTGCGGTGAACCGGATTCGATTATCTTACCGTTATTTAATATATATGCTTTATCACAGACTTCAAGTGTTTCTCTCACATTATGATCTGATATTAGAACACCTATCCCCCTTTTTTTTAGATGCCCAATGATCTTTTTTATATCGATTACAGCCAGGGGATCTATGCCTGCAAAAGGTTCATCAAGAAGAATAAAGGACGGATTAGTGGAAAGTGAGCGTGATATTTCAAGGCGTCGCCTTTCCCCCCCTGAAAGCAGGTTTGCTTTTTGGTCTGAAAGCTGTTTTATTCCGAGTTCGTCAAGAAGCATATCCGTTCGCTCTTTTTGCTCTGATTTAGAGATGGGGAGGGTTTCAAGAATCGCCATGATATTTTGCTTTACAGTCAGCTTTCTAAATATCGAAGTTTCCTGTGGAAGATAGCCGATACCTCTGCGTGCTCTCAGATACATGGGATAGCTCGTGATATCTTCATCAGCAAGAAAAACTTGACCCCCATTCGGCTTGATCATTCCAACTGTCATATAGAAAGTAGTGGTTTTACCTGCGCCGTTTGGACCGAGAAGACCGACAACGCTGCCGGCGTCGATATTCAGGCTTATGGAATTCACAGCCGGTTTTCCATTATATGTCTTGATAAGATTTTTTAGAGACAGTGTCGCCAATTATTTTAAACCCTTTTCACCCGAATAAAACACAGCTTCAACACGTTTTTCACCGCTGCTTTCAACAGTGATGCGTCCGGTAGTTCTATAAAGCGTTATTTTTTCACCGGAAATAGAATTATTTCCACTGATAATCCTTGAATTGTTACCCGACAAGACAAGAACTTCAGTTTCTGTATTGTATACGGCATGTGGGGTTACTGCAACCTTGTTGTCAAAATTTATTTTGACGTTGCCGCTTGCAATTATTTTGTTAATCGATTCCGTTCCAACGGTAGGACTTTCTTTGTTTTGCGGATTTTTTTTTAAAAA
Organism: Deltaproteobacteria bacterium; assembly: GCA_019313505.1. Taxonomy (GTDB): domain Bacteria; phylum Desulfobacterota; class Desulfobacteria; order Desulfobacterales; family UBA11574; genus S5133MH16. The sequence continues at coordinate 8,813 of JAFDBA010000047.1, read as the reverse complement.
AATCTTAAGCTTGTCTGCCGTAATAACGGTTTCCTCCTGAGTGGCCCTTACATTTCCAATAAATTCGGCGTAATTGGTATTGTTGTCAGAAATCAGTTTATCTGCTGTAATATGGATCTTCTGGTCTTTTGCAAGATTACGTGTGTCTGTATCATGCTGTTTTTCACCGGCATTTCCTGAAGGCGTTGCAATAAGGCCGGTTAAAAGCATAAACGCTGTAGCAAAGAAGAGCAAAATGCGGCATAAATTTTGATTAGAGTTTAATATTTTCACTCAGGATTCCCTCTACGTTTCCTTCAAACATGGTTTTGTTTGTATTCAAATTCAAAGACATAAAATCAGCAGCAAGATTGAAAGTGGTGCCGGTAACTTTAACAGGAACTTTTGATAAGATTATTCGTTTGTTGTGCCTGTAAAGTAAATTTTCGGTTTTCAAACGGTATTTTAAATTTTTCACTACAATGTTACCGAAGAGCTCCATGTCGTTTGAATCTGTTTTTAAAATACCTTTGTTCGCTGTCAGATAAACTTCAGTTTTATTTTTAAGGTAAAATGTAACGGACAGATTCTGAAAAATTGCCTGGTTTTTTTTAACAATATAATTTACTGAGGTTGCATCCAGGCTCCATTCCTTTATTCCGTTTTTGGTCGCCGTTTGATGAGCTTTGCCGATTGAAATATTTGCTTTGTTCTGTATACTTGAAACTATATTCTCCTCTTTTTCTAAAATACGTCGATGGCTCACAAAAACAGTCAGGGTGACGCCTACTGCAATGAAAATGATCAAGAGCAGAATCAGTTTTAGCTTTTTGTGGTTATGGTTCTTTACAAACGGCATTATAAAAAACGCTCCAAGTTTCTCAGGGCAAAATAAATTGTATCATTAAGTTCAAATTGATATAGTGAATTTTATCGTGAACACAGTTAAAAGTCAAGAAACGAAAAAAGGAAAAACAGTCCTTGATTACCAATATGTTTACTGTTAATGTCACTTATTAAAAAAGACAAGAAAGGCGGATTGTAACCTATTGAAAACTAAAAAGAAAAACATAAAATCAAGGCTGATCGTTCTGGTTTGTATTATTGTTATACTACCGGTTGTTTGGATACTGGTGGTTAGGCTCGAAGGTGAAAAGCCGTCTATCACGCTGGAACTTCCATACGCATCCATAGGCAAAACCCAGGAGCTTTCCCTTTCCGTGTCTGATGAAAAGAGTGGTGTTCGAAGGATATGGATCGGACTTATTAAAGACGGCAAGGAGGTTGTTTTATTTAAAAAGGATTTGCCGTTTGCAGGCCTTATTCGCGGTGGTATTATACACCAGGAGTCGTTTAAAATCGTGGTTGAGCCGGTAAAAATGGGAATAACCGACGGCAAAGCTATTTTACGTATGGTTGCAAGGGATTATTCGTGGCGTAGATGGTTTCAGGGAAATACAACCTATTTAGAAAAGGATGTAATGATAGATACAAAGCCGCCTGAGGTGGATATTCTTAGCAGGGCACACAACGTAAACCAGGGTGGGGCAGGTCTTGTTATTTACAGGGTGTCGGAAACGTGCCCGAAAAGCGGAGTTGTTGTGGGGGAAAACTTTTTTCCGGGATATCCGGGATATTTCAAAGATAATAATATCTTGATGGCCTTTTTTGCTCTTGATTATGAGCAGGGACCGGGTGTCAAAATATTTGTTAATGCAACTGATTTTGGCGGAAACAACTCAAAAGCCGGGTTCCAGTATTATATTAAAAAGAGAATTTTTAAAAAGGTTCCACTTGAGATTTCATACAGATTCCTTAATTGGAAAATGCCGGAATTTGATGCTGATATTTCTCCTGATTCCAAAGCACCTCTGGTCGACAAGTTTCTTAAAGTTAACCGTGAATTTCGCAAGGACAATAACGAGCAAATATTAAAGATAGTTGAAAAGACTGATAAAAAGTTATACTGGAGCGGTGTATTCCTAAGGCTACCCAATTCAGCAAGAAAAGCCAGTTTTGCCGACCATCGGAGATATAAATATAAGGGTCACGTAATTGACCGACAGGTCCACCTTGGAATTGACCTGGCTTCAATTGCACACTCGCCGATACCGGCATCAAACAAGGGAAAGGTTATCTTTGTCGGGCACATAGGTATTTACGGAAAAACAATAATTATTGACCATGGCTTTGGATTGTTCAGTATCTATGCACATTTAAGTTCTTTTGATGTAAAAATGGGGAAGATTGTGTCCAAGGGTGAGATCATAGGTCATACCGGGAGTACGGGACTTGCGGGAGGAGACCATCTCCATTTTGGTATGCTTGTTAATAAAACTTTTGTAAATCCGGTTGAATGGTGGGATGCATCCTGGATAAAAAATAATATATCTGACAAGATTAATGGGGTAAAGCATAAACCGGAAAAGTGACTAAAGTGAACTAAAGTTTGAAGTGAGCTAAAGTTAAGGAGTCGCTACGCTCTGGCTTTTATACAAATTGGCAGTATTCCTTAACTTTAGGCACTTTAGATCACTTTAGGCATTTCACACTTAAATTGGTTAAGCATTTTTTTGCCAAAAAAATCACAAAATTTACAACCAAGGAACTAATAACAGATAAAGGGTATAAGTCAGCAATGAAAAAATATAAAATCAACAAGACATACCAGGAAATTAATAAAAGAATCAGGTCCGGAGAAGTTGTTGTTGTTACCGCCGATGAGATCATAGATATCGTTAGGGATGAAGGACCTGTTGAGGCTGCAAGGCGGGTAGACATTGTTACTACCGGAACTTTTGCCCCCATGTGTTCATCGGGAGCGTTTATCAATTTTGGGCATTCTGTCCCCACAATCAAAACTTCCAAGGTATGGCTGAACAATGTGTCTGCATATGCTGGAGTGGCTGCGGTAGACTGCTATATCGGGGCTACAGAGCCGTGTGAGGATGATCCGTTGAACAAGGTCTATCCGGGAGAATTCAACTATGGCGGCGGTCATGTGATCCAGGATCTTGTTGCAGGAAAAAAAGTGCATTTAAAGGCCACAGCTTATGGAACAGACTGTTATCCAAACCGGATGATCGAAAAGGAGATTTTACTCCGCAAACTACCTCAGGCCACTTTATGTAATCCGAGAAACGGGTATCAGAATTATAACTGCGCCATAAATCTCACCAAAAAAACAGTCTATACATACATGGGCACATTGAAACCCAAAGCAGCAAATGCAAATTACTGTTCGGCTGGACAGCTCAGTCCGCTTTTTAATGATCCTTATTATAAGACAATCGGGCTGGGTACCCGTATTTTTCTGGGTGGATCAACAGGATATGTTACCTGGCACGGCACCCAGCACAACCCTTCGGCAAAAAGAACAAAAAAGGGTGTTCCCGTGGGACCGGCAGGCACCCTGTGGGTTATGGGAGATCTTAAAAAAATGAAATCCAGATGGTTGATTGGTGTGAGTATTCAAGGATATGGATGTTCTCTTGCCGTAGGCCTTGGCATTCCCATACCAATACTGAACGAAGAGATTGTTCAGTACACTTCCGTTTCAGATGAGGAATTGTTTACCCAGATAGTCGATTATGGTCATGATTACTCTAATGGCATTTCAAAAAGCTATGGCCAGATCAGTTACGCAGAGCTTAAAAGCGGTCATATCAGATTCAGGGGGGAGGAAGTACCGACTGTTCCGCTATCGAGTATGGTAAGGGCCCGGGAAATTGCTGAAATGTTGAAAAAATGGATCTCCAAAGGGAAATTTTTTATCGGGGAGCCGCAATTTACGTTACCGGCTTAGGTAATAGGTGATACGAACTTTTATAGCTATTGAGCTGCCGGAAGAAATAATTTATGTTATCGGCAAGGTTCAGGAAAAAATAAAATCTCATGGGTTTAAGATCAGATGGGTTCATCCGGGAAACATTCATCTTACCTTAAAATTTTTAGGCAACATCAAAGAGGCGGATACGGAAAAAGTCGGCAGGGCTATTTCTGAATCGGTTAAGGGTTACAGGCCTATATCACTTATGGTAAAAGGACTGGGTGTTTTCCCTGGTATAAAACGACCCCGTGTCATATGGTTAGGCATTTCAGAGCAGTTCGACCTGCTGACCGGACTGCAGAAAACGCTGGATGAAAAATTAGAGGCAATTGGTTTCCCCAAAGAAAAGAGGCCCTTCAGAGGCCATCTTACCCTTGGAAGGATAAAGGATAAAATCGATCCAAAAAGATTAAATGATGTATTGAAAGAATTTAATAAGTTTGAATCCGGACATTTCATTGCCGACAGGATCATTTTGTATAAAAGTGAATTGAAACCCAAAGGAGCTGTTTATACGAAACTGGTGAATCAATTATTGATTGAAGATTGATGGCGTCGTAAAAAGTCCCATCTACTGCGTTGTAGTATTTTTGCAGACACTCGGCATACTACATGTATGGCCTCGTTCCTGAAAAAATACTACGCCTTGCATATGAACCTTTTTACTTAGCCATCTATAGTTGAATTTGTGACTTTTTTCGAGACCATCATCATTGCCAAATGACTAATGAAAAATGACCCCAGTGAAATGCGCTGCGCTGTTACTGTGTGAATTTCACGGGGCAAGCAAATGACAAATGATAGGGAGGATATAATGAGCATATCTCCGGACAAGGCAAAGGCGGTGGAAACCGCCATGGGGCAGATAGAACGACAGTTCGGTAAAGGGGCTATTATGAAGCTGGGAGGCAGTCCCATTGTCGATGTGCCGGTTATATCAACAGGCTCCCTTGCTCTTAATAAAGCACTGGGTGTTGGGGGAATCCCGAGAGGAAGGGTTATTGAGATTTTCGGCCCGGAATCGTCCGGGAAGACCACCCTTGCACTTCATGCGGTTTCCGAGGCCCAGAAACAGGGTGGCATCGTGGCATTTGTTGATGCGGAGCATGCCCTCGATATTTCGTATGCAAAGAAACTCGGTGTGGATTGTGACGAACTTTTGGTGGCCCAGCCCGATACCGGGGAACAGGCTCTCGAAATTGTGGATATGCTGGTAAGAAGCGGTGCAATAGATATTGTTGTGATAGACTCGGTTGCCGCACTGGTTCCCAGGGCGGAAATAGAGGGAGAGATGGGAGATACCCACATGGGACTTCAGGCCAGGCTCATGTCCCAGGCACTGAGAAAGCTAGCCGGTACAATCAGCAAAACAATGACTTCGGTTATTTTTATTAACCAGATCCGTATGAAAATCGGTGTTGTATTCGGCAACCCTGAAACCACAAGCGGAGGAAATGCACTGAAGTTTTATTCTTCAGTCAGGCTCGATATCCGGCGGATCGGAGCTATTAAGGATGGGCAGGAGGTTGTAGGGAACCGGACCAGAGTGCGTGTGGTTAAAAACAAGATGGCTCCGCCTTTTACTGATGCTGAATTCGATATCATATACGGTCAAGGCATATCCCAAACCGGCGATCTTATTGATACCGGCGTAACCGCCGGAGTCATCGATAAAAGCGGTTCCTGGTATTCATATGACGGGGAGCGGATCGGACAGGGACGCAAAAATGTAAAAATCTTTTTAGAAAATAATCCGGATATATACAATTCAGCGTTAATAAAAGTCAAAGAATCTTTGGGTTTTTCAAAAAAGAAGCAAGAAGAGGATCGGGATGATTCATCACAAGAGAACCCCAAATCCTAAACTGGATAAACCTGAAAAGTGACTAAAGTGAACTAAAGCTAAAAAAGGTTGTGCCCGTCGGCCCGTTAAGCCGTTAGCCCGTAATTTAATACCGGACAACGGGCTAACCGGCTAACCAGACATAAGCACTTTAGGCATTTCACACTTAATTGGCTAAGCATTTTTTTTGCCACAAAAAGCACAAAATTTATAACCAAGAAATTAACATGGAGTGACTTATGACAGGGAACGAAGCACGCAGGAAATTTCTTGATTATTTTGAAAAACATAATCATCAAGTCGTAAGAAGCTCATCCCTTGTTCCTTCTGACGACCCTACTTTGCTATTTGTCAATGCAGGCATGGTCCAGTTTAAGCGCGCTTTTCTCGGCGAGGAAAAGAGAGGCTATGTAAGAGCAACAACATCCCAGAAATGTGTGCGGGCAGGAGGCAAGCATAACGATCTGGAAAATGTTGGATATACCGCAAGGCACCATACATTTTTCGAGATGCTGGGCAACTTTTCATTCGGGGATTATTTCAAGGAAAAGGCCATAGATTTTGGCTGGGATTTGTTGACCAACGGGTATGGACTGCCGGAAGACAAGCTATGGGTTTCTATTTATCTTGATGACGATGAAGCCCATGAACTCTGGCACAGAAATATTGGTGTGCCGGAAAACCGGATTGTACGGTTCGGTGAAGAGGACAACTTCTGGGCCATGGGTGATACCGGTCCGTGCGGTCCCTGCAGTGAAATACATATCGACCGGGGAGAAGATTTTGGCTGCGGCAAGCCGGATTGCAAGGTCGGGTGTGATTGTGATCGCTTTTTAGAGATATGGAACCTGGTTTTCATGCAGTTTGACCGGGATGGTTCCGGCAAGCTGACGCCACTTCCAAAACCGAGCATTGACACAGGGCTGGGATTGGAAAGGCTAATTTCCATAATCCAGGATGTGCCCACAAATTATGATATCGATCTGATTATGCCGGTTATGAACAAGGTGGAGGATCTTTCTGAAAAGCGGATTGGAGAGTCCCTGGAAGCTGATGTGGCCATTAAAGTCATCGCCGATCACAGTAGGGCTGCAGCATTTTTGATTGGTGACGGGGTCCTTCCTTCCAATGAAGGCAGAGGATATGTGTTGCGCCGTATTATGCGAAGGGCGATCCGATACGGACGTAATATCGGGCTTGCCAGACCGTTTTTGCATAAAACCGCTGAAGTTGTATTTGATATCATGAAACCGGCTTATCCGGAGCTTTCAGATTCCTCGACTTTTATTACAAATGTTATCAAAAATGAGGAAGTCCGGTTTTCAGAAACGCTGGACCACGGTCTTAAGATTTTAAACGACGGTCTTGCCGATTTAAGGGCCAAAGGTCAAACCCGAGTGTCGGGTGATTTGATATTTAAGCTCTATGACACCTTTGGATTTCCTGTCGATATTATTCAGGATGTGGTTAGGGACGAAGAATTGTCGCTTGATATGGAAGGTTTTGATAAGTCGATGGAAGAGCAGCGTGAAAGGTCGAAATCGATCGCAACTTTTACCACCATCAGTGATGCTTATAAAAACCTTTCGGCCGCAGGCGTAATGCCCGAGTTTGTGGGTTACGATAAGATATCCTGTAAGTCAAAAGTGCTTTTGCTGGTAGAGGACGGCCGGGAGACTCGGTCGGCGGCCGGAGGTCAAACCGTTGAGGTAGTGGTGGAAATCACGCCTTTTTACGGTGAAGCCGGTGGGCAAGCAGGGGATACCGGCAAGATTACCGGCGAGAATTTTGAGTTGGTGGTTACTGATACGATTAAGGATCCAACGGGCCTGATCATCCACAAGGGTAAGGTTATATCTGGGAGTATTAAAAAAGGGGAAACCGTGAACCTTATCGTTGACCGGGCAAACCGTGATGCTACGGAATGCAATCACACGGCAACCCATATACTCCATTTTGCCCTGCGGAGTATTCTCGGCGATCATGTCAAACAGGCCGGTTCCTTGGTGGCACCGGACAGACTCCGTTTCGATTTTACCCATTTTTCTCAGACCGATCCGGAAACTCTTGATAAAATTGAAACCCTGGTGAACCAAAAGATACGTGAAAACATACCTGCTCGGATTGTTGAAATGGATGCCGAAGAGGCGTTCAAAACAGATGCCACAGCGCTATTTGAAGAAAAATACGGTGATCGTGTCAGGGTCGTTTCCATGAACGATTTCAGCAAGGAGCTTTGCGGGGGGACACATACGGATATGACCGGCAACATTGGCTTTTTTAAAATTACCGGGGAATTGAGTGTGGCTTCAGGGGTAAGGCGTATTGAGGCGCTGACCGGTGCGGCCGCTGTCGAATATATTCAAAAAAACACAAAAATCATGCATGACTCTGCCAGGTTGCTCAAAGAAAGTCCTGAAACTGTTCCCGAGAGAATCAAGAAAATATTGTTTGTTCAGAAATCGCTGGAAAAAGAGGTGGAACAATTAAAAGCAAAGATCGCTATGGGGTCGGCGGACTGGGCCGAAGAAGATATTAGATCCGTCAACGATATAAAGGTACTGGCTAAAAAGGTCACGGTCGGCACGCCGGCTGAACTGAGAGATCTGGCTGACAGGTTTAAAGAGAAGATAAAATCAGGTATTGTTGTCCTTGGCAGTTCTGTCGATTCCAAGGTGCTTTTGATCGTTGTGGTTACAAAAGATTTAACCGAGCGATTTCATGCCGGGGAAATTGTTAAGGCAATAGCATCGGTTGTGGGCGGCGGAGGAGGGGGCAGGCCGGATATGGCACAGGCCGGTGGAACCCAGCCGGAAAATCTGGATCAGGCTCTTGAGAAGGTGTATGAGGTGTTGGTCTCTATAGGATAATATTTATTGGCGTTGCAATGTATCCAGGAATTTGAATTTTATTTTCTCTAACAATATCTGATAGTTTTTTATTGCAAAGGATATTAATCCATTCTTTTGATGTCCTTATGGTATCAAATTTAAAGTAAGTATTTTTACCTTCCGTTACTATACCGCAATTTGAAACAGTTATTTTTAGAACTTCCTTTTCGCCTTTTAGTAAAACTTTTAGAAATATTGTTTTATCTTTGGAATCGACTATAAAATCAATTATTTTTCCGTAGTCATTGATTGTAAAATTTGCAAACGATTG
>JAFDBA010000046.1 GCA_019313505.1 Deltaproteobacteria bacterium | reverse complement strand
AAAGCCATGGGAAAATACAACCTTGCTCCGGTCTTCATATTTTCTCCAACCACACCGGATGAGCGGATGAAATACCTTGCTTCATTTGGAAAAGGCTTTATCTATTGCGTGGCCAGAAAAGGAGTAACCGGTGTGGATACCGATTTTTCAAGACAACTGGGTAAATATCTTGATAGATGCCGGAAAGCGACAGATCTTCCCCTGGCACTGGGTTTTGGTGTGAAAGAGAAAAAAGATGTCGATTTTCTGAAGGGAAAAGCCGATATCGCGGTGGTGGGATCACAAACCATCCGGTTGGTGGATAAAGAAGGGGTTGGAGCTGTTGGGGAATTTATCAAAAGCCTGAGGTAAGATTTGAACCTTGAACCCCAATCTAATAATCAATAATCAATTGTTAATTATTAATTGTTAACCGTTGGTTTTTAACTATTATTTCCTGAACCCTGAACCCTGATCGCCTACGGCGCCGCCAAGGGCGGGTGAACATCTGAACCCCAATCTAATAATCAATTGTTAATTATTAATTGTTAACCATTGATTATTAACCATTATTTATTCAACCCATACCCCTATTTGTATTTCCGAAAAATCAAAGTTGCGTTTGTACCGCCGAAGCCGAAAGAATTAGAAAGAGCAGTATTTATTTCTGCTTGTTTTGTTTCTCCGCGTACATAGTTCAGACCCTGGCATCCAGGGTCAATCTGTTCCAGGTTTAAAATTGGCGGGACCTTGCTATCATGAATAGATAATACGCTCGAAATCGCTTCAATTCCTCCTATGGCTCCCAGTGCATGTCCAAGCTGAGATTTATTAGCTGTAATAAACGGTTTTTCTCTGTCAGATCCAAAGACCTCCATTATGGCATTGGCTTCATTAATATCCCCTTTGGGTGTTGATGTGGCATGGGGATTGATTAAATCGACTTCCTCGGGCTCAATTTGTGCATCTTCCAAAGCCAGCTTAATGCATCTAACGGCACCGCCAATATCAGGCTCGGTAATATGGCTGGCATCTCCGGTCATGGCAAAACCGATGACTTCCGTATATATTTTAGCACCTCTATTTAAGGCATGTTCCAGTTCTTCAAGGATCAAAACGCCTGATCCTTCTGCCATAACAAAGCCGTTTCGTTCTGAATCAAATGGTCTGGAAGCAGATTGTGGCGTTTTGTATTTTGACGACAGGGCTCTAAGCGCATGAAAACCGGCTATGGTTAATGGGGTAACCGCAGCTTCTGTCCCGCCGCAGACAATGGCGTCTTCTTTACCCAGTTGAATTCTCTGGAAAGATTCACCAATAGCATGGGCGCCGGAAGCACAGGCGGTCGATAAGCATGCATTGGCACCTTTTGCTTTAAAAGAGATACTGACATTGCCCGATGCTAGATTGGGTATTAAACGAGGGATTAGAAACGGTGATACTTTTTTGCCCTGTAAAAAACGTTCAAACTCTTTTTCCCATGTTTTTGGGCCACCCAGGCCTGAGCCGATTATTACTCCTACCCTATAAGGATCAATTTCTCCATTTTCTAAATTTACATTTGAATCGGCAATAGCTTCTAACGTCGCTGCGTAGGCAAACTGGATAAAAGAATCCATATATTTAGTCTGTTTTAGATCTTCTTTTGAAAAACCCTGTTTTCTCTTTTTAACCATATCCTTGATGTTAAAATCTTTAATTTCCCCGGCAATCAAGGGGAAGTCTTCCCCTAATTTAAATTTGTCTTTCACTTCATCCAGATCACCCCACTGGGTAATCCGGTCAATACCTGATTTGCCAGCCAGCATAGCCTCCCATGTGGTCGGCACATCCAGTCCCAGTGATGTAACCATGCCTATCCCGGTGACCACAACCCTGTTTAATTCTATGATTTTTCCCATTATTTCTCCTTTAAAATATCTTTTCTGCTTTTTTATTAAAGCCGCACCTGAGAACAGCATTAAGAAAAAGTGAAACTTTGTCAATATCTTTGTTCCCGGGACTCGATTCCACACCTGAACTGACATCCACGGCATGGGGAGAACTCACCGTGATGGCATGGGAAACATTTTCAGGGGAAAGACCTCCGGCAATGATCAGCGGATGTTTTTCACCAAAACTTTTGGCCTGATCCCAGTTCCATTGGAGTGCATTCCCGCCGGGAAGTTTTCCTTGGCCGCATTCCACCAGAAAAGCCGATGCCGGATAGTTCTCAGCATCTTTTAAAGGGGGATTGCCGTCGATAAACAAGGCCTTTATCACCTGAAGGTTTTGGTTGCGGAGGCGACTAATCAGTTCAGGGGATTCCTGGCCGTGCAGCTGGACAGTAGATAGATGACAGCGTTCAACATGATGCATAATGTTCGAAAACGATTCGTTGACAAACACGCCCACGGTTTTTGCGCGATCCGTTACTGCCGAGCAAATATTTTCGGCCTGATCGTCAGTCAGATGTCTTGGGCTTTTGGGATAAAAGATGCATCCGATGGCATCCGCCCCAAGTGCAACACATTGCAATGCATGTTCGACCCGGGTCAGGCCGCATATCTTGACCTGCGGTATAAATTTATTCATCATAGAAAACCCGGTCCTTTGGGCCTGTTGTTTGTTTTTAGGTTCTTCGGGTATTTTCGGATGAATCTCCTCCAAGGAGCGATTTGAGGAAATCTCTTGGATTTTCCGCACGAACAAGGCTTTCGCCGATCAGAAAATTCCATATTCCCGAATAATTCATTTTATCAATCTCTTTGCGCGAACTGATTCCACTGGCAGCCACCGCCACTTGATCGGGTTCGAGAAGAGATTTCAACCGAATTGCGGTATCGAGATCGGTCTCAAAAGAACGCAAATTACGATTGTTTATTCCGATAAGCTTTGCGCCTGCCAGGGTGGCCTTTTCCAGGTCCTTTTCCGAATGAATTTCCACAAGGGCATCGATATGAAGTTCGCTGCATATGTCAAGATAGTCTTTAAGCTGTTTTGGGTCAAGAATGCGAGCAATCAACAATAGGGCATCCGCCCCAATGACCGCAGACTCAAAAATCTGGTATGAGGAGATCAGAAAGTCTTTGCGAAGCACAGGAATAGTTGTGCTTTCCCGGGCGCTTTTCAAATCATGGATACTGCCCATAAAATGAGGCCCGTCGGTCAGAACGGACAGCGCCTCCGCTCCTCCCTTTTCATATTCTACTGCATATGTGACCGGATTCAGATCAGGACAAATGATCCCCTTGGAAGGGGAGGCCCGTTTGATTTCGGCAATGATATTAACTCCGGATGGGCCAGGTTGAATAAGTTTTTTCAAAAAAGAGCGCCTTTTTTGCGTGATAAGCGCTTTTTCACGGAGTAGACGTTCAGGCAAACGTTGTTTTGCCGATGCTATCTCATGTTTTTTATCTTCAACAATTATTTGTAAAAAATCTTTTTTCATTTTCCGATCACTTGCCGGAGAACAGAGTCTCCAAATAGAATCTGGTGATGGGATCGACATCGTTGAAAAGGTGTTCGCTGCTCTGGTTTTTTATTACCATCTGTTTTCGGATATTCGTAGCAAGGGTTTTGCCCAGCTCCACGCCGAACTGATCAAAAGGATTTATGTTCCATACAAAGGCTTCAAAAACCGTTTTAGCTTCATAAAAGGAAAGCAGACGGCCGATGTTTCCCGGCGAAAGATCATTTAAAATAAGTGTTGATGACGGCCTGTTACCGGAAAAAGATTTTGCAGAATTTTCGTCTTCTTTTCCCATTGCAAGGGCTTGGGGCTGTGCAATCAGATTTGACCAGAGTTCCTGGTGATTAGTGACCCCTTTGGATTGACTCTTATATTGTTTAAAATGGGGATTGATTACACCGATAAAATCGATGGGGAAAGGACGACCCTGGTGTGCCAGTTGAAAGAATGAATGCTGGGCATTGGTTCCCGGTTCTCCAAAAATAATATTACCCGAAGGCTCATCCAGCGGTTCACCTTTTTGTGTGACTGATTTGCCATTACTTTCCATGTTAAGTTGTTGGATATGAGCTGCAAGTTTGGAGAGAGGTGATGCATAGGGAATGATGGCATGAGCAGGATATCCCAGGAAATTATTGTTCCAGATTGAAATAAGAGCGGCAATAAGGGGAATATTTTCTTCCACCGGTGAATCTTGAGCATGAAGGTCCATGTCTTGAGCGCCTTTTAAAAAATGTTCAAACCGTTCATATCCTAAATATAGACTCAACGGCACACCACCAACTGCTGAGGTAACACTGTATCTTCCACCAATGAAATCGAACATGTGAAATGAAGAAAGGACAGGATTTGAAGGATCATCTCCCGGAGATCCCATGCTGGTAACAGTTATGAAATGTTGGCCAGGATCAAGACCTTTCTCCGTCATAAAGGCATAAGCCTGTTTGGTATTGGCCATGGTTTCAGCAGTTGTGTAGCTTTTTGAGATGACGATCCACAGGGTGGTTTCAGGGTCGATGGTCGAGGCAATGGATCCAAAGTTATTGATGTCCACGTTTGAAAGAAACATTATTTCAATATTTTTATCTGCCAGCGGATCTAATGCTTGTGCTACAAATTCCGTTCCCAGATATGATCCACCGATTCCGATGACAACAACATGCTTAAACGGTTTTCCGGTTGATCCGGTTATTTTTCCAGCATGAACTTTTGATGCAAACAGTTTGATATCATCTCTTACCCTTCTTATTTCAGGCATCACGTCTTTGCCGTCAACAAAAATTGGATTTTCTAAAAAGTTTCTTGCCGCTGTGTGAAGTGCCGCCCTGTTTTCAGTTGTATTGATCTTTTCACCACGGACCATGGCAATAAACTTTTGTTTCAGACCACAGGATTCAGCCAGCTCAAACAACAAATCCATGACCCTGTGATCTAATCTCTGGCGTGAAAAATCATAAAAGATGCCGGCACCATTTAAAGAGAAATTTATTAGTCGATCTTTTTCTTTTAGAAGATGTTTGAGATGTTTTTCAGGACGGCTTATGATATCGGCATGCCGGGCCAGATTTTTCCAGGCGGGGATATCACTTAGTTTCATGCCGGTCATATGATCCTCCTTTGATTTGACAGATCAAAAGCGTCTCGAGCAAGATATCGACTCACACAAAATGGAGTGTATTTTGTCGAGCATGTTGCAATCGTCCATACACTCAGGGAAATCTTCTCTTTTCTCACATTTTCTACAGGGGCTCTTTATAAGGTAACCGATTTCAAAATCGAACCTGTAGTTAAGGTTTTTATAGGGCAAATATTTCATTTGTCGCGGAATCATAGGTAACGGATAGCATAACATCCTGACCATAACAAGGGAAACTCTCGGTTTGTATAAAAGCCGGAGCGTAGCGACTTCTACAAATATTCAATAGTCAATTCCGGCTTGTCCAGGTCAGGGTATGATGTTATTTAATTCATCAAAGTCTTCAATAATATAATCTGCACCTGCCTGTAACAGGTCCTCTTTAAGCTTGTCCTTGTCAGATGATGATACAAGAATGCCAATACCTGTAAATCCTGCTCTGGATCTCGAAGCCGCTACCATATCATCAGGCATATCCCCAATGTAATAGAATCTGGAGATATTATGTTTTTGGATCCCGGCAATGGCATCAAGCATATAAGGATTAGGTTTGCTTAGAGACACTCTTCTTTTATCATTTTTATAGATCTTTTGTTCTTCTTTAATACAATCGTCAAGCGTGTAAGTAACTTTGAAAAACTTTCTCAGGTCGAAACAATCTAAAGGATAGTCGGCTTCAGCTTTGGGCCGGCCTGTGGCGATGGCCAGAATATTACTTTTTGAGAGGCGTTCAAGGGTGGCTCTGTCAACCATAAGCTTTTCCTTGTTTATATACCCCTTTTGTTGGTATATCTTTGCAGGAATACCGTAGGTGGCTTCAAACATCTTCTTCCCAAGATATATTTCCTGAAAAATCTGTTTTATAATATTTCCGCTTCCAACATCGCCGGTGTAAAGGCAGGTAATGAGTTCATGCTTTTGTTTTCCATTTTTTTCCATCAGAGAGGTTATGGGTCTTTTTGTTGCGTTTAAAAACTGCGATAGGGCAGCAACATCACAACCGCTGATAATTTTATTATACCTGGTCCATGGGTCAGGGTCTTGTTGGCTTTTTGGACCTTTTACCAAAGTGAATAAAAGGTTTATGATTAAAAAGGTTAAATCCCAATCATTATTCAGGCCTCCGCTTTGCTTTACATTGGCAAGATCTAATAAAGAAAACAGAGGATCGGGCAGATCTTTCCATGACCTTGCTCCCCTGAAAAACAATCTGGCGGTTTGTCTCACAGCCTCACGGTATGACCCTGAGACATCAACAATGACACCATCCATGTCAAAAACGATTAATCCTTGAGGTTCCATATGGGTTATATACAATAGATATATTGTATGTTGCAATTTATTTTCGAAAGGAGGTGCTTAATTTTTCTCCGGATAGGTGCGGAGGGCATGGATGAACATGTGTAAAGAGAGTGGCACTAATTACTTAGCCATCTATAGTCGAATTCGTGACTTTTTACGAGACCGTCAATCTTTATTGTCACGTTATAACTTCAAAGATATGTGTCAAAATAATGCCTATCCTGTCAAAAAATGACACAGAAATTGCCATATATTGTCAAAAGGTCGGTAGCTTTGTAATTCGGGAAAATTCGATAACATACTGGATATAAAGCATATAATAATTATTTATTTAATGTATTATATTTTTGCATGGTTTTTGCATATGATAATATTAAAGTAAAAAAGGTTTCTCGGGTGTGCGTGCATCTTTTCTGCCGGGAGTCTTCAAAAAAAAATAACAAAAAGATGATGCACTCCGGTGTTAATAACGGCATTGCGGGAAGCCAGTATTTTGGGTCGGGCTTTGTAAAATTGTCAACCTTCCTCCATAACCTTTAAATGCGGCATGACCTTGTAGGATTGTCAACCTTTCTCCACAACCTTTTTTATGGGGCGATTCATCTGAATCGCCCTTTTTTTATTCTGTCTGTACAAAATGGATGTGTAGGCGTTCACGGGTTCAAAGGTTCAGGGGTTCAAGGTTACAAAAAGAAGTTATCCGTTTTCCTGTGTGTAACTAATAAGTGCTTCCATTTTTTCAACTGCAGCGCCTCTGTCAATGGAATTTTCAGCCATGCTGATGCCTTCCTGAAGATTTTCTGCCTGTTCCGCCGCAACAAGGGCTGCAGCGGAATTAATAAGAACAACATCCCGTTTCGGTCCTTTTTCGCCATCCAATATTTTGAGGGTTATTTTGGAGTTTTCTTCAGGATTTCCACCCAGAAGATCCTTTGAATCTGACAGTTTGCCGAAAAATTGTTCAGGGGAAATATCATAAGTTCGAATGAGACCATCTTTTAACTCTGAGATGCGGGTGGGGGCACAAACAGAAATTTCATCCAGTCCGTCATGCCCATGAACCACAAAAGCTCTTTTTGCACCAAGGAGCTGTAAAGCATGTGCAAACATTTCGGTTAGTTCGGGGGCGTATACACCGAGAAGCTGGCAATTGGCTCCGGCGGGATTTGTGAGGGGGCCCAGCATATTAAAAATACTGCGAAGACCTAATTCTTTTCTTGCTTTGGCGGCATGGCGCATGGCACCGTGATAAAGGGGGGCAAAAAGAAAACCGATACCGATTTCCTGAACGGCCTCTTCCACGATTTCAGGATCAGTATCAAGTTTTACCCCAAGTACCTCCAGGAGATCCGCACTGCCGCATTGACTGGATACTGATCTATTTCCATGTTTAGCGACTGTCACCCCGCAGCCGGCCACAACAAAAGCCGTGGTTGTGGAAATATTGAATGTCTGTGCTGCGTCTCCGCCGGTTCCGCATGTATCCACAATAATTGCGGTTGGAGCTTGAATACGGTGTGCTTTACGGCGCATTGCTCGAGCCGCTCCGGCAAGTTCTTCAAAAGTTTCTCCCTTGGTTGCCAGTGCTGCTATCAGTGCGCCGATCTGTACATCGGTAACATTTCCTGAAAAGATTTCTGTTATCATTTGAGACATTTGAGTTTCACTCAAGTCTATTCTTTGGATGATTTTATTAAGATATTCTCTAAACATAATGGTTGCTCCTCACTTTTTCTTCTTGCCACTAAGGCACCAAGGCACGAAGAAAAAATAATAAATATATCCTTTGTGCCTGCCCGCCATCGGCTTCGCCTTAGGCGAGGCGGGCGGGTCTTAGTGTCTTTGTGGCAAATATTTTTGGTTCTGGCTTGTCCGGGTTAGGTTTTAAGATTATTGAGAAAATTCCTAAGAAGCCGTTTGCCAACGCGTGTCATAATAGATTCCGGGTGAAATTGAATCCCTTCTGTGGGATGCTTAAGATGCCTGATTCCCATAATTTCCCCGTCCTCTGCTTCCGAGCTTATTTCCAGGCATTCGGGAAAACTTTCTCTTGAAACAGCCAATGAGTGATACCGCATTGCCTCAAAAGGATTACGAATTCCCTTATACAGCATTTTCCCGTCAGAGTTTATCATGGATGTTTTACCGTGCACAAGCCTCTTGGCGGAGACCACTTTTCCGCCAAAAGCAACCGCTATGGCTTGGTGGCCCAGGCATACACCGAGGATTGGTATCTTCCCGGAAAAGTGTTTTACTACCGTAAGAGTTAGCCCTGCATTTTCCGGCCTGCCCGGCCCGGGTGATATGACAATTCCAGCAGGACTCCATGAAATAAGGTCTGAAATGGAGGCGACGTCGTTCCGGACAACCTTGACTGAAGCGCCGATTTGCTCCAGATATTGCACCAGGTTGTAAGTGAATGAATCATAATTGTCTATCATTATGATCATCTTTTATTCTCCTTTATTTTTCGTAACCGTGAACTTTGAACCGTGAACGGTTACTACTTTTTATATGTTTTCTCCACCAGTTCCAGTGCTTTTTGCATTGCCATTGCTTTATTGACAGTTTCTATGCGTTCGCTTTCCGGATCGGAGTCGGCAACGATTCCGGCACCTGCCTGAACAGTCAGTAGTCCATTTTCAATACTGGCAGTTCGAATGGTAATGGCCATGTCCATATTCCCATGGAACGAAATATATCCCACTGCACCACCATAAGGGCCTCGTGGTCTGTTTTCGAGTTCAGCGATAATCTCCATTGCCCTTATTTTGGGAGCTCCTGATAAAGTTCCGGCAGGGAAGGTGGCCCGAAGAAGATCCCATGCATCATGTTCTGATTTCAGATCACAGCATATGTTGGATACAAGATGCATGACATGAGAATAACGTTCCACTATCATCAAATCTGTTACCTGGACGGTTCCCACCTCTGCCACACGCCCGAGATCATTACGTCCCAGATCGACAAGCATAAGGTGTTCCGCCCGTTCTTTCTCATCTGCAAGAAGCTCATTGGCGAGAGACCTGTCTTCCTGTTCGTTTTTCCCTCTCGGGCGTGTGCCTGCAATGGGGCGTAAGGTGGCAACGCCGTTTTCCAGCCGTACCATAGTTTCAGGTGAAGAGCCCACTAAAGTCATCTCATCGAGACCCAGGAAATAAAGATATGGAGAGGGATTAATAAATCGTTGTGCCCGGTAAAGAGCCCAGAGATCTGGTGAAGGTGTACAGAAAAAAGGCATGGAAATGACGGTCTGGATAACATCACCGGCCCGGATATATTCTTTTACTCTCTGCACAAGAGAACGGAAAGTGCCGGCTTCCAAAGATGCTTTCAGTGAAAATTCAGTATCGATTTGGTGGTCATTTCCTTCAGGCAAAGGCCCTTCCATCTCTTGTAGAAGTGATTTAACTCGGAGTGTCGCGGAATGAAAAGCTCGATCAGTATCGTCTTTATTGTCAATAAAGGAGATAACAACCCCGAGTAATGTATGCCGTATATTGTCAAAAATAAGCAGTTCATCGGGTATGATAAAATGAGCGAGGGGCTTATTTTCCGGCAGCAGGTTGGGGATTGATTCAAAAAAGGAAACCATTTCATAAGTTAAATATCCTACCATGCCACCCCAGAATCTTGGGAGTCCGGTCATTTGAGCAGGTCGATATTTGCTCATAATTGTTTTCAGCACAGAAAGGGGGTTCCCGTGGTGGGGAATCTGTTTGCTATTACTGTTTTCCCGGACTTCTACAAATTGGGGAAATACCCTTATATGAGTTCGGGCGGAGACTCCAAGAAAACTGTACCTCCCCCACCGTTCACCTCCCTCGACGCTTTCGAAAAGAAAAGCAGATCCATTGTTTTTATAGACTTTTTTTAAGAGAGAAACCGGTGTTTTTGTATCTGCAAGGATCTCGACGCAAACCGGAATTACATTGCTTTGTTTTGCCAGATGGCGGAATAGGTCTATATCAGGGAATTCATTGATAAGCATATATGGTTCCTTTTTAAGATGATAAAAAATTTCAATAAAAGCCTTGAAAATTCCATGGCCAAGACAAAAAAAAGGACCGTGGCTCGGGTTGCCATGGTCCTTTGAAATTTTACTAATTATAAGTTAGCTGATCAAGTTCCTGTGGCAGACCCGTTGATTTGGGTTTGCCAACACCAGTTTTTAAGTTGGAAATCTATATTTTGATTAGTTGCTTTAATTTCATTCATATTTTTTTACCAGATTAAATATAAACTTATATGTAATAGTAAATATTTGTCAAGGTTTTTTTATTCGATTTCGCCAGAATACTCCTAAAAAAAATCTTGACAAGACAGAATAAGTTCCGGTAGCTTTAATGTAAAAGTACAAGACGAAGATGAAAGATTTAATTAAAATAAAATACTTTTGGTGCTGGTGGCGGATAATCGTAGGGAAGGGGTGTTCCGACAGGTTCATGCAGGTGTGAGCTGCTGGCATAAAAGATTTCAAAGGACCGTGGGCACTTCGAAGACCACGGTTTTTTTTTGCTTTAGAAAAGATGACTATAAGGAGGAGAGACTATGCTTGTTGTGATGGATAAAAAGGCGACAAAAGAAGAAATTGAATTTGTTGTAGCTACCATTGAAGAGAGAGGATACACTGCCCGCCCTATTCCAGGGGGAGAAAGAGTTTCCATTGGAATTTTAAATAATGAAGGTCATGTTGATTCGTCACCGTTTCTGGGTTTGCCGGGAGTCAAGGATGCTATTCATGTAACACGTCCCTATAAACTGGTAAGTCGTGAGTTTAAACACGAAGACACCGTAATTAAGGTCGGTGATGTAACTGTGGGCAATGGCAATCTGGTGATAATAGCCGGCCCATGTGCGGTGGAGAGTGAGTCCCAGGCTTTGACCATTGCGGAGCATGTAAAAAGAAGCGGAGCACAGCTTTTTAGAGGAGGCGCATTTAAGCCACGAACATCTCCTTATTCATTTCAGGGCCTTGGCAAGGAAGGATTGCATATTCTTGCAAAGGTTCGCGAAAAAACCGGTCTGCCTGTTGTTACTGAAGTGATGGATTTAGAAAACTTTGATCTGGTGGAAAAATATGCAGATGTGATTCAAATTGGTGCACGGAACATGCAAAATTTCAGTCTGTTGCGGCGGGCAGGTCATGCAAACAAGCCTGTTTTGTTGAAGCGTGGCATGGCTGCAACTATTGACGAATGGCTGATGGCGGCGGAATACATTCTGGAAGGGGGAAACTCACAGGTGATTTTATGCGAAAGAGGGGTGCGGACTTTTGTTCACCACAGTCGTAACACTCTGGATCTTTCTGCTGTTTCTGTGGTGCTTAAAGAAAGTCACCTGCCGATTATTGTTGACCCAAGCCATGCTGCCGGCCGTCGGGATCAAGTGATTCCTTTGAGCAGAGCAGCCGTGGCAGTGGGAGCACAGGGCTTGATGGTGGAAGTACATCATGCTCCTGAAAAGGCATTGAGTGACGGCGCACAGTCTTTATACCCCCGGCAGTTTGAACGCCTTTACCGGCAGGTTCAATCTATTTTTGATAATTTGCAAAGTGGTGCCGGGAGAGCTTAAGGAATTTGCCCCGATTGGTTTTTGGTTCGTAGGACCTGCTTCCCGTAGAGATACTTGATACTGGATGCTGGATACTGGATGGGTTTATGCAGAGCCTTATACTGAAACCAGTAACGAGCAACGAGTAACCAGAACCAGTTTTCAACAAAATGTCGAGGTTTGTAATATGATTATAGAGATACTTGCCACAGGAGATGAAATAAGAACTGGTGCTGTAATCGACCGCAATTCTGCCCATATCGCACAAGTACTGGAACAAGTTGGCCTTGAAGCAACACGACACAGTTGCGTGGGTGATGATATGGATATGATGATTTCCATTATAAAAGAGATAGGCGGCCGGGCTGATGTTGCGGTTGTAACCGGAGGCCTGGGTCCGACAAGCGATGATATTACTGCGGAAGCAGCCGCCAATGCAAAAGGGGTTGACCTTGTTTTGAATCGGTCAGCACTTGGTGTGGTTGAAAAATATTTCAAGACCCGGAAACTGGTCATGAGTCCTTCAAATAAAAAGCAGGCCATGCTTCCAAGAGGGGCCGAATCTTTACATAATCCTGTTGGATCTGCCCCCGGAATTTTTATTAAAATAGGCCGGTGCTTGTTTTTCTTTGTTCCCGGAGTACCTTTTGAAATGAAACGGATGATTTCAAATGAGGTCCTGCCGCGAATAGAGAAGCTTCATGCCGGCACGGATGAATTAAGCATGGTTAAGACCATATCGACTTTCGGCCTAACCGAGTCGGCAATCGGGGAACTTTTGTTCGGTTTATCCACCGAATTTCCTGAGATAAAACCGGGTTTCCGTTCAAGATTTCCGGAAATCCAGGTAAAACTTTATATCAAAGGCAAAGATATAAAGGTTCTTCGTAAGCTTATGGAAAAGGTATCTCAATCGATTTACGGTAAATTAGAGAAAAATATTTTTTCTATGAATGGGAGTTCAATGGAAGCGGTTGTGGGGGGGCTTCTTGCAGAGAAAAAAGAAACCATTGCTGTTGCCGAAAGCTGTACGGGGGGGTTGATATCCCACATGCTTACCAATGTACCGGGCAGTTCAGGTTATTTTCTCTTTTCAGGGGTTACTTATTCAAATGAAGCCAAAAAAAAGGTGCTGGGGGTATCTTCCGAAGTACTAGAGCAATACGGAGCGGTCCACGAAGAGACTGTAAAAAAGATGGCCCTGGGGGTAAGACGTGTTGCCGGTGCAACATACGGCCTGGCAACCAGCGGTATTGCAGGACCGGACGGAGGAACT
>JAFDBA010000045.1 GCA_019313505.1 Deltaproteobacteria bacterium | reverse complement strand
TTCAGGCGACCCTTTAAGAAAAATCGATTACCAGATATGGTGCGGCCCGGCTATCGGGGCTTTTAATCAATGGGTTAAAGGGTCATTTCTTGAAAAACCTGAAAACCGTACCACCGTTTGCGTTGCCATGAACCTCCTGTACGGCGCTTCAGTGGCAACACGGGTAAACTGGCTTAGAAATCAGGGCGTTGTATTACCTGCCGGCATAGGGAACTTTTCTCCAATGCCCCTTCAGGACATACTGGAATTGCTTAACGAAAGTGCCCGATAACGAGATCGATTTAAGTTCAAACGTACGACAAAACCATTTAGGACATCGGTTATATTCAGCGTTTTAACTATATTCATATCAATTGTTGAAATCTTTTCCGGTTGTAAACCGATTGATGTTTCAACATAAAGTTCTTTCATAATTTCAAAGCTTTTGTAATTGACCGGTTCATTGGAAATCATTCCTCTAATCGTATATATAAAGCTGATAGTGTTATCCGGATCTTTTTTACGCTCAATCAATATGATATATTTTTTGATGAGTTGGTCCACACCTTGGTTTACCGCGCCATTGCTCCTGGCATCAAAATAAAACCCTTTTTCGGCAAACCATGAATGTAAATCTTTAATGATTTGCTTTGCCTCCGGAATCGCAAACTTCAGACCAGCCACCAGATGCCCTCCAAAATAAACCGTAAACGCACCATCGGGACTGTATTGTCTTGCAAAGCCGGATTGCATTCCCCCCAGAGGGTCAGGCGGAAGAAATTCCCGGGACCACCGTTTCCATTTGGAAAGATTTATATTCAGCCTGCTTGACACTTCCCTGTTTGTGAAAAATTTTATCATAATAGCACCTTGACAACTTGTTGTGTTAACATGTCAACTGTTACTCGTAACAGGTCCTTTACAAATAACACTGAATTCCACTTTTCAATAGTTTAAAATGCCTAAACTTTAGCTCACTTTTAAACTTTGACGGTCTCGTAAAAAGTCCGATTTAGACGGTTATAATTACTGGAATGTCATTTTCATAAAAACAGTTTTTTACTTATATAGTTGTTGCATCAACATGTCAATAATAAAATCTCTTGCAAATAATTTTTGCTTGCATTATATTTAACAAAATTGTAAAAGTCCAAGTTTTTCATAATCTGGCAAAAAGTCAAAAATCATAAAAAAATAAATAATTACTGAAACTAACAGATAAAAAAATGCCACAGAATTTGCCCGTTGCCATTATAGGAATGGGATGTCTCTTTCCTAAATCTTCTGGTTTGAAAGAATACTGGCGACTCCTCTTTCATGGTGAAGATGCAATAACCGATGTGCCTGAAACACACTGGTTATCTGAAGATTTTTACGACATTGATCCTAAAAAACCGGATCATGTTTACTGTAAACGGGGTGGGTTTGTTTCTCCTGTTTCTTTTGATCCCACTGAATTCGGAATTCCCCCCTCTTCTCTCGAAGCCACTGATACCTCTCAACTCCTTGGTCTGATTGTTACGCAAAAAGCCCTTGAAAATTCCGGTTACGGTGCGGGGGATCATTTTAACCGTGACAGGACCAGCGTAATACTCGGAGTAACAGGAACACAGGAGCTTGTTATCCCCCTTGGCGCCAGACTTGGCCATCCCATATGGCGAAGAGCCCTCGAAAAGTCAGGGGTTAATGCTGAAAAAACTGAAGAAATTATACAAAGGATATCCGATTCATATGTATCCTGGCAGGAAAACTCATTTCCGGGACTTTTGGGAAATGTTGTGGCAGGAAGGATATGCAACCGTTTCGATCTTGGAGGTACGAATTGTGTTGTTGACGCTGCATGTGCAAGCTCCATGAGCGCCATCCATCTTGCCATTATGGAACTAGTTTCAGGGCGCAGCGACATGGTTATTACCGGCGGCATTGACATGCTCAACGACATCTTCATGCATATGTGCTTTGCCAAGACAATGGTTCTTTCGCCCACAGGAAATGCCAGGCCTTTTTCCAAGGATGCTGACGGTACGGTGCTTGGTGAAGGCATCGGGATGTTTGTTCTTAAAAGGCTTGAGGATGCGGAAAAAGACGGGAACAGAATTTATGCTGTGATTAAAGGGGTGGGGACTTCCAGTGACGGAAAATCACAAAGCATATATGCCCCCAGGGTCGAAGGACAAACAAAAGCGCTCCAAACAGCATATAATGAAGCCGGTATAGACCCTGCTACGGTTGAGCTTATCGAGGCACACGGCACCGGCACCAGAGTGGGCGATGAGGTTGAGTTTCAAGCCTTGAATAATTTTTTTGGCAAATCAGACAAAAGTGACAAATTGTGTGCTCTCGGTTCTGTGAAATCGATGATTGGACATACCAAGGCCGCTGCAGGTGCCGCAGGCCTGATGAAGGCTGCATTATCAATTTACAATAAAGTCCTGCCACCCACCTTGAAAGTCGTTGAACCTGATCCAAAACTGAATATTCATCAAAGCCCATTTTATCTGAATACAAAGACCAGACCATGGTTTTCGAAAAATGAGCACCCGCGCAGAGCGGGTATCAGCTCATTCGGATTTGGCGGAAGCAATTTTCATGTAGTAGTCGAAGAATATCAGAAACTAAAGCAGGAAATTTCCTGGGATGGATCTGTTGAAATTGCTGCCCTTTCAGCTTCGAGCCAAAGCAAACTAAAAGAACATCTTAGAAAATTCAAAACCGATGTTGACAATGATCTATCATATGAGGAAATTTCAAAAAAGACTGGAAAAACAAGAACCGATTTTTCTTTCTCCGATCAATACAGGCTCTTGATTGTCCTTGAACAATCAACGGATCTTAAAGACCTTTTTGACCGTGCTTTCCATGCCCTTGAATCAAACAATCCCCAAAATCCATGGCAGCTTGATAATATTTTTTACGGCGGCCCTGAAAAACCAGGAAAAATTGCGTTTATTTTTCCGGGTCAGGGAAGTCAATATGCAGACATGGGCCGTGACCTTGTATGCAGCTTTCCGGATGCATTTAAAGTTTTGGAAAATGCAAATGACAAATACAAAAACCATGGCCATCTTACCGATATGATTTATCCGATTTCTGCCCAAACCGAAAACGAAAAGTACCACCAGGAAGAAGCATTAAGGAAAACGGACGTCGCTCAGGCGGCTATCGGGGCTGTAAGCATTGCAATGCTAAAAATCCTTCAAGGATTTGGCATCAATGCCGATTTCACATGCGGGCACAGCTTTGGTGAACTTTCAGCCCTTTGCGCTGCCGGCCGGATCGATCTGGATACATTGCTACACCTTTCCATTACCCGCGGGCGCTTAATGGCTGCGGCAGGTCGGGATAATGATCAGAATAATGGGGGTATGCTTGCTGTAATAGGACCACTTGACGAACTTGAAAATCTGATTAAGGAAAATAAAACAGGAGTTGTTCTTGCGAACCGGAACAGCCCCAACCAGGGAGTTTTGTCGGGCTCCACGGATGCAATCAATCGGGCTGAAAAATTATGCAAGAAGAATGGATTTAGAACCATCATGCTTCCTGTTTCCGCCGCTTTTCACAGCAGTCTGGTAAAAGAAGCCCAAAAGCCTTTTTCCCGGGAAATAGAAAAGATCGATTTCTTCCCTTCCCAAATTCCGGTATTTTCCAATACCACCGGTGCACCCTACCCTGCTGACTCTGAAAAAGCAAAAAATCTTCTGAGCAAACACCTTTTGTCTCCTGTAGATTTTGTCAGTGAAATCAATAATCTATTCAAATTGGGAGCACGAACGTTCGTTGAAGTCGGCCCTAAATCAGTTTTGACCGGCCTTGTAAAATCGATATTAAAGGATCAAAGTTTCCAGGCAATCGCCCTTGACTCTTCTTTAGGGAAGCAATCCGGGATCACGGATCTTGCCGGAACGCTCTGCCATCTGGCTTCACTTGGACATACCGTCGATTTAAGCTGTTGGGAAGAACCTTATAAAGAGACGAGAAAACAACTAATGAGCATACCGATTGCGGGTGCGAATTACAGAAGTCAGAAAAAAGAGGGCAAAAGGCAGAAGACAGAAAGCGGAGGACAGAGAACAGAGGGCGGAAGGTCGTTGATTGAAACCAAAAACATACAACCGGATAATACATCAAATCAACCTGTTAACAACCTGAAAAACCCGGGATATGACCCCGGAAAAACAAACAAAGATCAAAACGCCATGCAAAACAAACATGAACAAAAAAAATTCATTCTGGATGCATTAAATGTGGTTCAGGAAGGCCTGAAATCGATGCAGGCCATTCAAATGCAAACTGCTCAAACCCATCAAAAGTTTTTAGAAACCCAGACCCAGGCTTCAAGAACACTGCAGAATATGATGGAAAACACTCAGCGTTTGGCTGCGGCTTCCATGGGAATTAAAACAGAGATAAAAACACCGGAGTCGGTGAAGCCTCTGGCAGGTTTTGATAAGACGAAGGACGATTCAATAATTACGGATACCACATATGTTCAAAGTGTTCTCCAAATGCCCTCCGATTCGACAGTTGCAACTGTTTCCACTGATCCGATAACAAAAGAGGTCCCTTTTAAAAAACCGTATTTAAAACCGGACGGCAAAGATCTTAAACCGCCGGTCAGTGCTCCAAAAGAGATAGAAAACAGCATGCTGGAAACAGTCAGCCGGCTAACTGGCTATCCAACCGAAATGTTAGGCATGGACATGAATATCGAGTCCGACCTTGGTATCGATTCCATAAAAAGGGTTGAAATACTTTCCACACTTGAAGAAAAGATTCCAAACCTCCCTGCCATTTCTCCTGAAATCATGGGAAGTATGAAAACACTCGGCCAGATCGTCGAATACCTCGCCGGGGCCTCAACAACTGAGATAACGCAATCCAACACATCACCAACCTCTTCAACTTCTCACACGGATACCGTTCAAAAATCACCCTATACTTTATCCAGGGACCAATCTGATTTTTCACCCAAATACCTGGCCGCTAAAATCGGCAGAAAAGTTGTATCCGTTGTTGAAAAACCCTTTGTTCAAAATGTCCGATTAGCCCTGCCTGCTCACCGCAAAGTATTTGTCACAGATGACGAAACCGGACTTTCAAAAGCCATTGTTCATCAATTTTCATCCCAGAACATTGATGCAATCCTTTTATCAAAAGAGATGTTTTCAGACATTGTAAAGGGTAAAAAGTCGGTAAAGAACGCGGCCGGACTCGTCATTGTAGCTGAAAACGAAATGCAGGATTTAAGTTTTTTAAAACATTCCTTTGCACTGACAAAACAACTCGGTCCGGACCTCCTCGATTCAAGCACAAAGGTTGGCGCCCTGTTTGCTACAATAACACGCCTTGACGGTGCATTTGGTTTTAAAGGCAGAGGCATGGGCACCCCGTTGCAGGGCGGTCTGGCCGGTCTGGCCAAGACTGCATCCCTTGAATGGAAAAATGTCTGCTGTCACGCCATCGACATCGCACCGGATTGGAAAGAAACTAATGAAATCGCAGAAACTGTTGTGGCTGAACTGCTGAATTCCGATCTTAAAGGCCCTGTTGAAGTTGGTCTGGATTCGGGCTCGCGATTTACATTAGAGCTTAAATCTTCACCATATCCACAAGGGGAAATAAACCTTAACCCTGGGGATGTTGTTGTTATCACAGGTGGAGCCAGGGGCGTGACTGCATCAGCGGCCTGTGCACTTGCAAAACATGCAAAACCGACCATAGTCCTTATGGGCCGATCTTCCCGTCCGACTCCCGAGCCCGAGTGGCTTGCAGCAATCGACGATCAAGCTGCCATTAAAAAGGCAATCCTCGAAAATGAATTCAGCAACAATAATATAACACCGGTTCAGCTCGAAAAAGCTTTTAAAAAACATATGGCAAATCGGGAAATCATGGAAAATCTGGATAAAATCAGAAATTCCGGTGCCAGTGTGCTCTACTATTCGGCAGATGTTCGTGATTTTAATAAAGTAACTTCGATTTTAAACGAAGTTCGATCCGCCCATGGTCCTGTCAGGGGTATTATTCATGGTGCCGGTGCACTGGAAGATTGCACAATTATCGATAAGACCTTAGATCAGTTTGAAAATGTATTTGACACAAAGGTCAAGGGCCTTAACGTGCTCCTTGAAGCGACCAGGCAAGATACTCTAAAATACCTGGTGCTTTTTTCATCCGTAACCGCCCGAATCGGGAACAACGGACAGTCTGATTATGCCATGGCCAATGAAGTTTTAAATAAAATCGCACAACAAGAATCGATGAAACGACCGGATTGCAAAGTAACCTCCATCAACTGGGGCCCCTGGGACGGGGGAATGGTATGTTCGGCTTTAAAACTAAAATTTCAAAAAAGCGGGGTCGAACTGATTCCAATTGATGCCGGAGCCATGTGCATGATCCATGAGATGATGGGCGACAACAGCTTTCCGGTAGAAGTTGTCATCGGTGCCAATATCATTCCTGTAAAAGAGCAGGATAAAGCCAAAACCATTTGCTCGACTCCGGAACAACCTGTGGTTTTAAAGAAAAAAGAAAAACTCTCCCTCACCGTTAAACGTGAAATAGATGTTGACAGTTACCCAATCCTCGGCGCCCATATTCTTGACGGAAAACCGGTGGTCCCTTTTGCCCTTATCGCCGAATGGCTCGGCCACGGAGCTTTGCATGAAAATCCTGGCCTTTTCCTTCACGGCCTGGATGACATGCGTATTTTTCATGGAATCAAGCTCGATCAGGGGAAAAAGCTGATCCGCCTAATGGCCGGCAAAACCCGAAAAAAAGGGTCGATTTTTGAGGTGACTGTCGAAATCAGGAATGGTTTTAAAGATAATATAGAAGTGATTCACTCAAGTGCCACAGCTATTTTAACCGACAGGCTGGAAGAACCACCCTGTTTTAATAAATCTAAAGACATGAGCACAAATGCTTATTCAAGAAGTATAGACGAAATATACGAAAAAATCCTGTTTCACGGTGTCGAACTTCGGGGAATACAGGAAATCATCGGGTATTCACCGCGATCAATCGCTACACGTATTTCTTCGGCTCCTTTACCCGCAAAATGGATGACTGATCCTTTAAGAAGCAGGTGGATAGCTGACCCACTTGTTCTCGATTGCGCATGTCAAATGGCGATTATATGGTGCTTTGAAGAGCGGGGAGTTGTCTCTCTGCCGAGCTACAGTGCCAGTTATCGCCAGTATCGAGACAAGTTTCCTTCCGATGGTGTTACCGCCATCCTTGAAGTCCAAGAAGTAACCGATCATAAAATGAAGGGGGATTTTACATTCCTCGACTCAGAGGATGTGGTTGTGGCACGGTTAACCGGTTACGAAGCGGTAATGGATGCATCGCTGTCTAAAGCATTCAAAGCCCGGCATGCCGCTTAGGGCTTGCGGATAAAATTTGAATTTTAGCTTTCTCTATGCATTTTTTTGCCTGCATAAACCTTTTGCCTTGCCCTGGCAGCAGCCTTTAAAACATCAACTTTAATGTCCACATAATCATAAACCCTGGCTTTCTTTTTGCCCGGTGCGGGCCGGAGTACCCTGCCAATGTATTGAAGCACCCTGCCGCTGAATTTTATGGGCGTTGTCAGAAACAAAGGAGATAAATCCTTTCGATCAAACCCCTCTCCTATGAGCTGGCCTGTTGCCAGCAATACTTTGACGTCTCCTTTATTCAAACGATCGAGAACCCCCAGCCGCTCACTGCCGCTAAGATCGCCCGTCAAAAGTTCGGATGATATTTTATGTCTGTATCGCAAAAGCGCCTGTAAGACTCCACAGTGTTTTTTTCTGTCTGAAAGAACCAGGCAGATACCATTATTATCTTTTACCTCTCTTGCAACATCAGATGCGATAAGACGGTTTCTTTTGTCGTCCGACGTGAGTTCAGATATCATTTTGCTGTATTCATTAACCGGATCGTAATATGGTTTAAAATCGGTTTCCCTGATAATAATCTCAGCAGCTAAAACATCACCGCTTTTAACCAGGAGACTTTGATCGATCTTATGATGCACATCTCCCAAGTGCCAGAATATCAATTTTGACAGATTGTCACGGCGCCAGGGTGTTGCCGACAGTCCAAGCATATATTTGGAATCAAAATCGGTAACAGCTTCGGTAAAGGTCCTGCTTGGACATCGATGGCATTCATCCACCAACAGAAAACCGACATTTTTCGACACTTCCTCAGCACATTTATAAAGTGACTGCACCAGGGCAACCGTAATCTTTTTACCTATAATCTTTTTCCCGCTGCCTATGAAACCTACCCTGTCAGCAGAAATTCCTAAAAACTCCCCTACCCTTTCGATCCATTGATAAGCCAGATCTTTTGTATGCACA
Organism: Deltaproteobacteria bacterium; assembly: GCA_019313505.1. GTDB lineage: Bacteria > Desulfobacterota > Desulfobacteria > Desulfobacterales > UBA11574 > S5133MH16. Next base: position 4,902 of record JAFDBA010000045.1, on the reverse strand, counting down.
ACAATCATAGCAGGCTGCTCTCGCCTGGCAATGATATACAGCGCCATTACTGTTTTCCCGCTTCCGGTGGGAGCATTCAACACGCCGAAATCTCTTGAAATCATGGTTTTGACCGCTTCCTGCTGGAAAGGCTTTAATTGCCCGGTAAATTTAGAATCCACAGGCGGCAAAGCCCGTCTCCGATCATCAATTTCATACTTTTCACCACGGCGTCTGCAAAGCAATAACAACTGCCGCATATAACCCCTTGGTATCCATAGACCTCCACCCCTGGTTTTATCATAGAATCTAAGCACTTTTGGGGTGCCCCTGTTCCAGCGACCCATCCTCTCATTTTCCAGCCATTTGGGGTTGGGAAATGAAAGAGTCTCCATCAGTTTGGCCCGAATATCCGAAGGAATACCGGAAAGACGGAGGTTGTTGGTCAAAATAATTTTCAAAGGGTCTGTTCTTATCATATTGCTATTATCGGACTATTTTAAAGCTTGTATCGGATTTTCAATACAAACGCCTCGAATGATCTGACCGTCGTTTAAATCCTCTGTCCAAAGCTTTTACGCAGAAGTTGGACTTTTTGCGAGACGGACAATGAGAGGATCTATGGGTATTATGAGGTGTGTCTGAGGGAACCTTGGGAACGTCCCCAAGGTCATACATTCTCTGTCTCTTTGAGTTGCCTTTGGCTATTATGATTCCCTGTTCCCGTCTACAGAAATTAATCACTGCCGACAGTTGGCCCAATTCCTCCTCGGCAAAGCCGAAATTGTACTCCTCCTCATTTTCCTGGAGCAGATGACTGGAGGCCATATGACAGAAATTGCGCAACCTCCCGCGTGCTAAACAGGTTCTTCTCGTCCATTCCTTGCCACTCCCTTTTGGAAGGGATTAGAGCATATCTGTAATTATAAGTCAATAAATGCCTTATTTCACAGGATAAGGCCCCATGAAGTCTTTGCTGATGAGAATAATGCCAATAGCTCACTATCCGCAAATGACTATCACTCGAAATCTTGTCAAGGATGTCCCTAAGGGTTCGCGCAAAAACCACTTCACGTTTTGGATGCCGATGCATCCTGACTGACTGCGTTACAAAAACTATTTCAGAACTCTTGACTCAAAACGTTACACATGTATTATATATATAATTGTTCTAATAGGTATTTGTAACGCAAAGGAAACTCTCAGTTACCGTGGACAAAGAGGCCTATGAATGAATAAAAAACAGGTCGAAGAGCGTATGGCAGAGTTTGCTGGAATATGCCAAAACGCTGAAAATGATGAAAAAGCACTTTTGGAAGTAGCACTTTTTGTTGAGGATGTGTTCGGAATTGTACTTTCTGACATTGAAATCTGCGAAGAAAATCTTGGGACCCTTTACGCAACTGAAAAATTCATATTAAAAAAACTACAGTTGGAAAAAACATGTGTGGAATCTGCGGAATAATTAATCTTAATAGGGGCAAGCCTCCGGATGTAGATACTCTTATGCGCATGATGGGAAGACTTCGACACCGTGGCCCCGACTCTAGTGGCTATTATCGTGACAAACAGGTTGCCCTGGGACACACCCGGCTTGCAATAATAGATTTGCAGACAGGTGATCAGCCTATTTCCAATGAAGACAACTCCATATGGATAACATTTAACGGCGAAATTTTTAATTATCTTGAACTTGGCTCAGAACTTTTAGGTCTTGGACACAATTTTAAAACCAAAAGTGATGCAGAAGTTATTGTTCACGCTTATGAGCAGTGGGGCATGTCATGCTTTGAACGCTTTAACGGGCAGTGGGCCCTTGCCTTGTGGGACAACAAAAATAACAGGGTAATTCTATCCCGTGACCGCATGGGTATCAGGCCTCTTTACTATGCTATATGCAACAATAGATTATTGTTTGCCTCCGAGATCAAAGCACTGTTTGCGGACAAAAGTTTAGAGCGAAAATTTGATCCTGCCGGCATTTCCGAAATCTTTACTTTCTGGAGTCCCGTTGCACCAAGAACAGTTTTTAAGAATATAGAAGAGCTCGAACCGGGCCACTTTGCTGTTATAAAAAACGGAATTATCAAAAGCAAAGCCTACTGGGCTATCTCCTTTCCAGATAAAAATACAGAACCTGATTTAAGCGAGAAGGAGAATGCCGATCTTCTTCGAAATCATTTAATTAATGCTTCTAAACTTCGATTTACCAGAAGTGATGTTCCGGTCGGCGCATACCTGTCAGGTGGGATTGATTCATCAATTACATCCTCCATTGTCACTGAGTACACCAAATCGCCCCTAAAGACTTTTTCAATACGTTTTACTGATTCAGAGTTTGACGAAGGGCAATATCAAAAAGAGATGGTTAAAAGACTGGATGCAGATCACAGGGATGTAAAAGTGTCGAACAGGGATATCGGATATGTGTTCCCTGAGGTTATATGGCATGCCGAGCGTCCGATTCTGCGCACGGCACCCGCACCATTATTTTTGCTCTCCAGACTGGTCAGAGAATCAGGATACAAAGTTGTAGTCACAGGAGAAGGGGCGGATGAGGTTATGGCAGGGTATGATATTTTCAGAGAAGCTAAAGTTCGCATGTTTCTTGCCCGGAACTTATCATCTAAAAAACGATCAAAAATATTCATGAAACTTTATCCATGGATGGAAAGATCTCCAGGCGAGGCACCGGCTTTTGCTAATGCTTTTTTCAGCAAATCTCTTGACCCTCTTGATCCCTGGTTCTCTCATCGTCCGAGATGGGATATCACATCATCATTAAAGCATATTCTTAATCCTGATTTTCGCCGGGAAGCGGAAAAAGTGGATGTGACTGAAGAATTGTTTTCAAAGCTTCCAGGAAACTATAATGGATGGGATGCGCTCTGCAAGGCACAATGGCTTGAAATGGTAACGCTTCTTTCCGGATACATTCTATCCGCCCAGGGTGACAGGATGCTAATGGCCAACTCTGTTGAAGGCCGGTTTCCTTTTTTGGATTGCGATTTGGTCGATTTTACCAATCAACTCCCATCAAGGCATAAGCTTCTTGCCCTTAATGAAAAACATCTTTTAAAAGTTGCATTTAACGATATGATTCCGGAATCTATTTTAAATAGACCCAAGCAGCCTTATCGGGCTCCGGATGCTGCAAGTTTTTTTGCCGGGAAAGACTTTGATTGGGTTTATGACGTAACCAGTCTGTCAAGACTGAAAAATGCGTCCGTTTTTAATCCCAAAGCTGTTTCCGGGCTAATCACCAAATGCCGTCAAGTGCAAGGACATAAAATGAGCAACACCGACAACATGAGAATTGTAGCCATACTGTCTACTATGCTCGTGCATCATCATTATATTGAACAGGACGGAAGTGGTGGAAAAGACGAAAGACCTGCTGAACCGATAAAAGTTGTTGATAAGGCAAGTTGAATAAAAAGACAAATGGGAACTTTTATGATTTCATAAGTTCCTCTCAATTAGCTCAAACCGATTTTCCCTTGCATTTTTTTATGAGCCCTTAGTTCAAAACCTCAACAAAGAAAATTGGCGGGATTTGTTTTTGAAAGAAATGTCATATGGTATAGACTATTGTGAAAAATTCAGGCTAATAACCATAATTAAGCCGTTTTATCAAATATGAGTCGCCGTTTTTTATAAGCTCCATGGAAAGCCTGCCGCTATTTTCCTTCCATGTTCCTCCATGCAAAATGTAACGGACAAAATATTTTCCTTGCACCATAACCTTTTCCGTGTTGGCCAGCAAAAAATAGTCAACCAATTCGATCCGATAGTTAAGTGATTCGATCATTTCCATATTTCTGCGGTATTTTGGAAGGAGTTCATGAAAGGGCTTGTTATTTTCAAGGGCGTCATGAGTAAAAAAGGTGATGAATTTATCTATGTTTTTATATTCATAGGATAGACTGTACAGCCTCAAAAAAGTTTTTAAGCGGTCTGTTTGACCTTTGTGATGTTGTGTCTGTGCAATACCTTTTATCTCATTTAGCATTTCCTTTACTAACAAACCACCTAACTCGTGGGGGGGAGGAGCCTCTTTGCTTTCTTTAATGAAAAAAATATAATCGACAGGTTCTTCGTATTGCCCTTCCATATGACCTTTGGTATACCATAGAGTAACCTTATTTCTAACATCTATAATTCTTAATGATATTGAAATTTTAGAACTTGTGCTTATTCCGCCATAAAACATTTCGGTAATATACCCCACGAGTATTAAATCATATCCCATTTTCCTGCCAGTTTTTATACATTCATCAATAGTTCCAGCTTTCTTTCCAACTAATTCAATTAGTCTAATAGATTTCTTATATAACAAATAATCTTTAGTAAATTGTGCAAAACTACCTCCTAATTCTTTGAGCCCTGCAGAATGACCAAAGTCAAAGATACCAATGTTTGAAGCTTGAATATCTTCAATATTATGTTTGATAATAACATTAACAAATGGCCTATTGTAAGTTTGTAGATGATGTTTGAAAAACATGCAATTTTGAAGGTTGAAAATTAAAAATAAAATGAAAGCTGAGGGAATTAATCTGGTTAGTTTTCTATTGGAAGACTGATTCATAGTCAATTCACTTTTAGTCTGCAATTTTTCTAAATGAATATATCAGTGAAGGTTTATCAGAAAGAATAATTGACGGTATTGAATTACCCCGCTAAAAAAGCACAGGATTTCGGTTGCACTTCAACAACCTTCCGGGCCCCACTATTTCATCCACACACAGGGCATACTGCCTCATGGTGAAAAAATGTTATGAGTATTTCCAGATTTTTTAATCTGCCGTACCAAAAAATTCATTCATCGACACCTTCAATCGATGAATTTTATTCTTTAGAAATATCAATACTTGGGGTAAAATGCTATTTTAATCATTTAAGCAAAAACTATACCATGAA
>JAFDBA010000044.1 GCA_019313505.1 Deltaproteobacteria bacterium | reverse complement strand
TCAAGGTATCTGATATCGATCGGCTGGAAGAAGCGGGGCTTGACAGAAAATTAATTACCGTTCGTGGCGCAGATATTGTTTTAAAGCAGATAATTAAACACGGCTTTTTTCATGCGGACCCGCATCCCGGCAATATTTTTGTGCTCCCCGACAATGTGATCTGTCTCCTCGACTTTGGTATGACAGGATCTGTTGACCGGCGTACCAGAGAAGACTTTATAGATTTGGCCGAAAGTGTGGTGAACCGGAATGAATCCAGGGCAACGCAGGTTCTTTTGAAATTAACCTATTGGGATGAAGATCCAGATATTCGTTTGCTTGAAAAGGATGTTGCCGACTTCATGGGTCGGCATCTTCATAAACCTTTAAAAGATATTAAAATCGGTAAACTGCTGAATAATCTTCTTGAGCTGGCTTTTCGGCATCGTCTCAGGATCCCGCCTGATATTTTCCTCATGCTAAAGGCCTGATATTTTCCTCATGCTAAAGGCGTTCAGCACCATAGAAGGCGTGGGTCTCATGCTCGATCCGGACTTTGATATGATAAAGCAGGCGGCACCGTTTATAAAAGAGGTAAAACTTGCCAGACTGTCTCCCCAAAGGATTACCGGTGATATCTTCAGGCTTGCAATAGGAATGTTTCAATTTGCGGAGAATTTTCCCAAGGATATGCTGTCCATCACCCGGTTGATCAAACAGCAGAAACTTTCCCTTAACCTTGAATACAAAGGTTTGGATAAAATGCTTTCTACCTATGACCAGATAAGCAACAGGATATCCTTTTCCATCATCATCGCTGCTTTGATTATCGGGTCTGCTCTTGTTATTATGTCCAAAGTGCCTCCCCTTTTTTACGATATATCCCTCATAGGGATTGTCGGGTTTCTGGCGGCTGCAATCATGGGGATATGGCTTCTGGTCGCTATTTTAAGGAAAGGAAGATTATAACACCGTATATCCCGGACCTTCCCCGCCTTCCGGGCACATCCATGTTATATTCCGGTATGGATCCTTAATATCACAGGTTTTGCAGTGAAGACAATTTGACGGGTTCAGTTTGAGCCGGCGCAGTGATGTCTTTTGATCCGTCTCGATTTCGTATACGTCACCCGGACAAAATCTGGTGCAGGGGCACCGGTATGTCTTAAAACATTCATTAACGCACAGGTCACGATCGTTGATGATAATGTGGCTGGGTTGATCCTCCCGGTGCATTGTTTTGGACAGATAAACGCCGGTAAGTTTGTCAACATACAAGACCCCGTCCAATCTCTTTTTTTCAGGGGTCGTGGGAATATCATCATCCCTTTCTTTTACCGGCTTTAATGTTTTGAAATCTTGTTTAATGGGCATGTTATCATACACACCCCGTCCCTTTGTGAAATACTGAGCTCCCAAATGAATAAACTTAATCAGGCCTTTTTTTGAGAGGGCCTGTGAAAAATTTCTAACCTCGAAGATTTCTTTTTTTGCCCAGCTTTTTTCAAACAGATCATTGTAGCCCCTAAGAGTTTCCCCAGTGAAATTGTTCTTCTCAAAAGCATTTATGATGGCCTCTGCAGCCAGCATGCCCGATTTCATGGATAAATGAATACCCTTTAGCCCGGGAGTATTCTGCATTGCCGCGCTGCCGCCGACAAACACGCCACCGTCAACGGCGAGTTCGGGGATTGTAAAATAGCCTCCGGTTGAAACCGTTCGGGCACCCTGTTCCAGGACCCTGCCGTCCTTTAGTATGTCGGCTACAAATGGGTGCTGTTTGAATTTTATAAACTCGTCATAAATATCGAGGCCGGCGTCTTCATAGCAGAGACCTATGAGAAATCCCAGGGCGACCTTGTTGTCTTTAATTTCGTAAATAAAGCCGCCGCCCGGCGGGTTCAGACCCAAAGGATATCCAAGGGTATGAATTTCGTTCCCCCGGCTGGAGGTAAAATAATTATCTTCAGGGAGCTGTATGACTTCTTTGACTCCGGTTTCAAACACCTGGGGCATTTTCCCGGAAAAGAGGTTTAGTTTTTGCGAAATATCCTGTACCAGGTTTCCCCTTGCTCCTTCGCCGAATACCGTAGCCTTTGCCAGCAAATCTATGCCGGGCTCAAAATTGCTTTTTTGCTTTCCGTCTTTCCCGATTCCTTTATCACCGGTACGAACTCCGGTTATTGTTTTTTGATCTTCGGCGTATAGAACTTCCATACCTGCAAAACCAGGGAAGATGTTTATGCCAAGGTCTTCAGCAATATTCCCCATCCATCTTGTAAACTTTGAAAGGCTGATAATAAAAAAGCCTTTGTTATGCATGTATCGGGGGATAATCGGAATTCGGTACTGTTTTTGGTGGGTTAAGAAGTAGAATTTGTCTTCCGTTACGGTCCCCTCTATGGGGCACTCTTTTTCCAGGAAGTCCGGGAGCAGTTCCTTTAAGGCCACAGGGTTCAGGACGGCGCCGCTTAGAGCATGTGATCCGATTTCCGCTCCCTTTTCGATAAGTGCAACTTCAAGGCTCATGTTTTTCTTTTTGGCGACCTGCATCAACTTAATGGCACCTGCCAGGCTTGCAGGACCGCCTCCGACAAACAACACATCAAAATCGATCTTTTCACGTTCAATTTTCATTTCAGTAATCTTTTAGTCCTTAGTTAAAACCAGTAAAACCCCTGTCCAATCCAATCCTTTGCTATTCCCAAGGAGAGGGGCAATTTCAACCCCGGAATAAAAACCCAATAGAGGGGTGTTATATTGTTTGAACACTTTTTGAACTTCCGAGGCCTCTTCTGTTATTGTATCGGAAAAACTTGCTGTTCTGCCTGCACAATCGATATACAAACCTAAAACAGGTTTTCTTCCATCCCCTTTGATTTCCTCCATCAATTCAACCGAATTAACCCTGGCGGATTCTATCATCTTTTTCGAATCCCTTAACATAAATAATATTTCTGTACCTTCTTCAAGGTCCGGCTCAAAAAGAACGATTCCTTCTCCATCCGGCATGGTGCCGGTAATCAGTCTGTTTACATAATTTTCTTCTTGATATTCCTCATATTTTTCCCCGTGGTTTACCCCTATTGATAAGCGTTTGACGGGAATTTGTTTCCTCCAATCCTGATTCCCATATTTGTCATCGATTATCTTAGCAATGGGCTTTTTGTCTAATTCGTAAACCACAGGTCCTTTGATTTTTGTGATTGTGTGGTAGATACCATCTTGCGGTGTACAACCATGCATAATGCGGTAATAAGGTTCAAAAGTTCCGCCTAATAGGGTTCCAACAACACTTTGGTCGGCAACATAAGAGCCACAAAACTGTTTTGTAGGGCTAAACTCATAATCTCCTATTACACCTGCGCCTATTATCGGTATATTTGATTTAAATATTTCTTCAATCCCATTTATTAAAAGTGGCGATGCGTTTATAATCGGAGGAGTGGTTGCGGTTGGAGCATGTTTGATCGAATCATAGAATATTATCATGAGCTTGCTGTCTATGCCATTCGATAGTTTTCCCGCTATTTTTTGTCCGGCCAGCTTTTCATCTTTATCCAGATTTCCGACAGCAGCTTCTATGTGTTGAAGTTTATCTGACTCGATTATCGCCGCCCCTGCCGGATAACCCTTATATGAAAGATAGTCGTTGGTTATTATGCCAATGGCTGAACCGCCAACTATCGGAACTTTATCTCCTATAACCGTTTGCAGTCCTTTAAAAAATTTGTCATGATCAACTTGGCCTCCGCAAAAAGCAAACACAAGAGAGGGTTTGTCAATATTGCCATTTTCCATCGCATTTTCGGCCACCTTTATTCCCAGTGAGAAATTGTCTTTACTGTTATCATGTCCGATACCAGCCTTCATATTTCCTTTCCCATAATCGCTTTTAACCCTAATTTTTTATTTTGTCCTGAAAAACCTGGTTCTGTGGGCCAGGATTCTTTACTGAGAATCAGTAATCTTTTTTGGACCTTTCAAAATCCCTTTGCTGATCGCGCCGTCTGATGGTCTCCCTTTTGTCATATTTACGCTTTCCCCTGGCAAGAGCTATGGTGAGTTTGGCCTTTCCGTTTTGAAAATAGACCCTTAAGGGTATCAAGGAAAAACCCTTTTCATTGGCTTTGCCATACAGCTTCTTGATTTCATTTTTATGCAACAGGAGCTTTCTTTTTCTTAAAGGATTATGATTGTCATAATAGGCGAAGGGATAAGCTGCGATGTGCATCTGATGAACAAACACTTCACTTTTGTTAATCCTGGCATACGAATCTTTCAGGTTAACCCGGCCGAGTCGAAGTGATTTAACTTCGGTCCCCAAAAGGACCATTCCTGCTTCGTATGTATCTTCTATAAAATAGCTGTGTCTGGCTTTTCTGTTTTCAGCTACAATTTTTATATGGTTTGTGCTCAAATTCTGTTTTCACCTAACCCGGACAAGCCGGAACAAATAATATTTGCCACAAAGGCACTAAGACACAGATGATATATATAACCTTGAACCCAAATGTTTACTGAAAAAGATGAACATCGAACATCGAACGTCCAACATCGAATGTTGAATGAAAGACAAAAACAAGAAATAGTCATTCAAGGTTTGACATTGGATATTTAAAAACAAATGAAACCAAATTGAGGAGCGAAGCGATATCATTATTCGACGTTCAATGTTCAATGTTCGATGTTGGACGTTCATCTTTCAAAACAACCTTTAATCCTTAAACCCCTGAATCCTGAACGCTTACGTTTATATCCCGGTATATCCGGTTTCAAATAGAATGTTTCCATAGGTAGTCATCACCAGTTCCGTGACCCCGGTGTCAGTGGTCTCCTTCAGAACCTTTTTGATAAACATCCTGGCGTTTTTAACGTCAAGGGATTTTATTATATTTTTAACCACCGGAATTGACTGAGGATTCATGCTCAATTTTTCTATGCCCAGACCTAAAAGTATCGGTATGTTTACAGGATCACCTGCCATCTCACCACACATGAAGAGATCTACCCCCTTGTCTTTGGCAACATCGGCAACATGTTTAATCATCCGGATGATGGCAGGATTAAGTGGTTGATAAAGATGCGCAACCTTTTTATTGACCCTGTCCACCGCCAGCGAATACTGAACAAGATCGTTGGTTCCTAAGCTGAAGAAATCTACATCCCTGGCCATCACATCCGCCATGATCACAGCGGAAGGAGTTTCTATCATGATTCCCATCTTAATATTTTTATTAAAATCTAAACCCTCTTTGTCCAGAGAATCGGCAGCTTCGCGTAAAATCCTTTTTGCATGAAGGACTTCATCATAGCATGATATCATGGGGAACATAATTCTGACGTTGCCGAATACAGAGGCTCTTAATATGGCTCGAAGCTGGGGCTTGAATATATCCTGTCTTTGTAAACAGTACCTTATACCGCGAAGTCCCAGTGCAGGATTCTTTTCAGTAGAATCGGTAGCATAGGGAACCGCTTTATCAGCGCTAATGTCCAGAGTTCGAATGGTTACCGGCTTGGGCGCCATTACTTCGATGACATCTTTGTATTTATCAAAAAGCTCATGCTCAGTGGGAATATCAGGCCGGCTCAGATATTGAAACTCAGTCCTGTAAAGGCCTATGCCGTCTCCGCCATAATCAATAACAGATACCACCTCTTCGGGGAGTTCTATATTACCCAAAACCTGCAACCGGATACCATCTAGTGTTTCAGCCGGAATGTAGCTTTCCCGGGTAATAACCGCTTTATATTCTTCGTATCCGGCTTTTTGTTCTTCGAACTGTATCAGAGTCTGTTCAGTGGGGTTAACGATTACGATACCTGCGGTACCATCTACAATGATGATGTCGTCGTTTTTTATTATACGGGTTGCATTATCAAGACCCAAAACAGCGGGAATTTCAAGACTTCGGGCGATGATGCCGGTATGTGAAGTCTTGCCGCCATGATCCGTGATAAATCCCTTAATTTTTTCGAGTTGTATTTGGCTGGTTTCTGCAGGGGAAAGGTCGACGGCAACAAGTATTACGCGTTTGTCAATAGCAGCAATATCCACGACTTTTGCACCAACCAGATATTGCATGATACTGCCGGATACATGTATAATGTCATCCACACGTCCTTGCAGATAAGAATCTGTCATATTTCTAAACATTGCCTTGACGTTGGATACCACTTTTTTTAGGGCCCATTCGGCGTTTACCCGTTCTTTTGTGATGGTTTCGATGGTTTTGCCGTAGAGCATCTTGTCCTTATACAGTACTTTGTGGGTTTCAAGAATGTGGGCGTGCTCCCGCAACTCTTCAGGTGTTGCTTCAATGATTTCACTAAGGTTATCTTTAGCATTTTTTACCGCAGCCTTGAACCGTTTGATCTCGTTTTGCAAATTATCTTCACTGATAAAATATTTATCAACAACATCAACGCCTTCCCTGCCGACCAGGTACGCCTTGCCGATGCAAATACCCGGAGAGGCAGTAATACCGCGGAGGTGTAATTCCATTTCGTTTGTATTTGTCATTCCTGGTTATTCTCCAAAGCCGTTTTCAATCAGCTTTGCAAGATCATTTAAAATTTCAATATCCGATGGATCGTCAATTAATAACGTTAATTCTGAATCTTTTATGGCGGCCAGGCTAAGGGTATCGATAATTCTGGAAGCATCGGCCTTGTATTTGTCTTTTATAATCCACACTTTTGAGCTTGCTTTTTTAACAAGTTTTGCTATTTTGGCCGCCGATCTTGCATGAAGACCAAAGGGGTTTGCAATGGTAACATTTTTTGAATGTCCAATAGCCGAGTTGTTATCAACCATAAATATTTTTACCAATCACTATGGTTTTTGTCAATCTGTCATTTTGAATTTTTACGAGACGGACATCATTGACAAAACACCAAATAGCTGTTAGGGCTTTTACGACAATTACATCCAATACCCTGAATTTGTATGAAATTAATTTATATCTTATCCTCTCATAAATTTTAACTCAAGGAGGTAGGAATAATGGCTGATAAAATATTGATTTATGGCAAAGACACGTGACCTTACACAAAAGCGGCTCGTGAAGCTTTTAAAAAACAAGGGGAAAAGGTTGAGTATCACGACGTTCGGCAGGATGCCGGCAAACTCAAAGACATGCTGGAATATTCCGACGGTGTGCGCAAGGTTCCGGTGATTGTGGACCAGGATAAGGTTACCATCGGATTTAATGGCGGGACATGAGGCGTTTAGTAGTCGGCTGTATGCCGATAAAAATGGACCCTGTGGTTTTATATGGATAAACAATTTCTTGTTGACGACTTAAAAATAGGCGAAGCGTGGCGTCTTTTCAGAATCATGGGGGAATTCGTTGAAGGGATAGAAACGCTCCATGATATCGGACCTTCCGTGACGATTTTCGGGTCAGCCAGGGTCAAGCCGGGTGATCCAATTTATAAAAAAACCGAAGCGCTGGCCGCTCTTTTTGTAAAAAGCAAATTTTCTATTATAACCGGCGGTGGCGGCGGAGTGATGGAAGCGGCAAACAAAGGCGCGGCAGAGGCTGGAGGAACTTCCGTTGGCATGAATATTATCCTGCCGTTTGAGCAGAAACCGAATCCTTTTGCGAATGTAAAACTCGATTTTAAATACTTTTTTATTCGCAAAGTCATGTTCATTAAATATGCCGCAGCTTATATTATAATGCCCGGCGGTTTTGGGACGTTGGATGAGCTATTTGAAGCGGTTACATTGATTCAAACACACCGCATAAAGCCGTTTCCATTAATTCTGGTTGGCTCCGATTACTGGAAAGGGCTTATTGACTGGATCAAGGATAAATTACTTACTGAAAAACGGATATCTCCGGAAGATTTAGAAATTCTACAAATTATGGATGAGCCCGATGAAATTGTAAAAGCCGTAGAAAAAGTAATTATTTTATAATGAATATTTGCAGGCAATTCTTATTTAGGGGTGTATGAGCGCACCCCTCTTTTTTATAAAGGAAGGTTAAGAATATTGGCAGTATCAAATGCAATCAAAGAACAGGATGTTCTGCTGGAGATAGAAGACGTTCATATGAGTTTCGGAAAAGTTCTTGCCCTGGCCGGCGTCAGTATAAAAATCAGAGAAGGAGAGATACATTCTGTGATCGGGCCCAACGGAGCCGGAAAGACTGTGATGATGAATATTATTAACGGTCTTTACATGCCTCAAAAAGGTAACATCTACTACAAAGGGAAAAAGATCAACAAATTAAAACCGTATAAACGGGCAAAACTGGGTATGGCCAGGACTTTTCAGAAAGTCGAAGTGTTCGGCGGAATGACGGTATTGGATAACATCCGTCTGGGCCGTCATATCCATTCTAAATCGGGAGTAGTTAGCGGATCGGTATATATTGGTAAAACTGCGCGGGAGGAGGTTGAGCACCGGACCTTTATCGAAGAAAAAATAGTAGATCTTTTAGAGATCGAACATATTCGGAACAAACCGGTCGGAATGTTGCCGTACGGCCTTCAAAAGCGGGTAGAACTGGGTCGTGCATTGGCCCTGGAACCCGAGCTTCTTATTCTCGATGAACCACTGGCCGGTCTTAATCTTGAAGAAGTTGAAGATATGGCCCGGTTTATCATAGACGTTAATGAAGATGAAAATTGGAAGGTTACCTGTCTTCTGGTGGAGCATGACATGGGCGTGGTCATGGATCTTTCCGATCATGTCTTTGTCCTCAATTTTGGCAACATGATCATTGACGGAACGCCACGGGAAGTACAGAGTCATCCCGAAGTGATTAAGGCATACCTTGGTGAAGAGGACCTGTATGCAACAAGGAGATAAAACCGTTCAAAATAAAAACAAATACGGCATTGAAATTACAAAAGATCTGACTATTCCCAAACTTTTTTATGAAAAAGCGCGCAAGTACGGCAAAAACAGGGTGGCCATGCGTGAGAAAGAGTTTGGAATCTGGCGCCCCATCACATGGCACGATTATCTTGAGAACGTTAAATACCTCGCATTGGGCCTCCTCAGCCTTGGACTCGAAAATGGAGACAAAGTTTCCATGATCGGCGACAACCGTCCGGAAGGCCTGTGGGCGGAAATGGCCACATTGTGTGCCGGCGGCGTTGGCGTGTGGCTGTTTCAGGACAGCTTGATCGACGAAGTCAAATATATAATCGACCATTCAGACACAAAGTTTTTATTCGGTGAAGGTCAGGAAGAGGTGGACAAAGCCATTTCAATTTTAAATGAATGTCCAAAGTTCGAAAAGATTATATGGGATGATCCCAAAGGGATGCGAAATTATGATCAGGACTATCTGATAAGCCTAAAGCAAGTTCAGCAGATGGGTCGGGAACTTGAACGGCAACAGCCACAACTGTTCAGGGAGATGATCGATAAGGGCCATGGCGATGATGTGGCGCTCCTTTTCTATACCTCGGGCACCACGGCGCTGCCCAAGGGAGCGCTGCTCTCCCACAATAACATGTTGACCATGGGAAAGCACCTCATGGCGGTGGATCCATGCCTTGCCACGGATGATTATGTTTCTTACCTGCCTTTTGCTTGGATCGGAGAGCAGATGATGTCTATTTCTTGCGGTTTGCAGGTGGGATACACCATCAACTTTCCCGAGGGACCTGAAACCGCCCAGAACGACATCAGGGAGATCGGCCCCCATGTGATGTTCGCTCCTCCGCGAATGTATGAGCAGATGACCCGTACGGTCCAGGTCAAATACCTGGATGCCACCTGGATAAAACGGAAACTCTATGAGCTTTCTACCCGGATCGGTTATCATGTGGCCGACCTTAAGTTTCAGAAAAAACAAATTCCCTGGTACTGGGCGTTTCTGGATTGGCTGGCGTATATTGTGGTGCAAAAAAAGCTGAAAGATCACTTGGGTCTTTCCCGAGTTCGTAATGCCTACACCGGTGGGGCGGCCATGGGGCCGGACCACTTTCGTTTTTTTCATGCATTGGGGGTAAACCTCAAGCAGATTTACGGCCAGACCGAAGTTGCCGGCATTTCAGTGGTCCATCGTAGTGGAGACATAAAATTTGACACCGTGGGCCATCCAATTCCGGAAACAGAAATAAAAATTACCGAAGAGGGAGAGATCCTTACCAGAAGCTCGTCGGTTTTTCTGGGTTATTATAAGAATCCCGAGGCCACGGAAGAGACCTTGCAGAATGGCTGGTTATATTCAGGTGACAGAGGTTTTATTGATGATGACGGTCACCTGGTTGTCTTTGATCGT
This sequence comes from Deltaproteobacteria bacterium, assembly GCA_019313505.1. Classification (GTDB taxonomy): domain Bacteria; phylum Desulfobacterota; class Desulfobacteria; order Desulfobacterales; family UBA11574; genus S5133MH16. Next base: position 9,522 of record JAFDBA010000044.1, on the reverse strand, counting down.
ACTAAGGATGTATTCACTTTAAGGGACGGGAAACCTTTTTCTCCCCAGTATCTGGAAACCCGCATGAAATTCAGCCCCTATGTGAGGGATTCGTGGGTGATAGGGGACAAAAGGGAATATGTGACAGCGGTTATCTGTATCGATTATTCCGTGGTGGGCAAATGGGCAGATGAAAAAAAGATCAATTATACGAGCTATCAGGAACTTTCTCAGTTAGATCAGATTTACCAATTGGTGGAAGAGCAGATACATAAAGCCAACAAGGATCTACCGGAAACGGCAAGAGTGGTAAAATTCGTTAACCTGTATAAGGAGTTCGATGCCGACGATGATGAACTTACAAGGACCAGAAAATTGCGTCGGGCATTTGTGGAAAAAAGATACCATGATATAGTGGATGCCCTCTATTCTGATAATGATAATGTGCATATCGATACAACAATCAAGTACGAAGATGGGAGACAAGCTCAAATCAACACCGATCTTCATATAAGAAAGGTAAAGGATTGTAAATTGACGGTCTCCTAAAAAGTCCAACTTCTGCGTTGTGCTGCATTTTGCAATCATTCAACGCAGGTCAAGTACGTATCATGATTACAAAATTTGCACGCCTTGAATTTGAACTTTTTACGAAACCGTCTAAACCGGATTTTTTACGAGTTCATCAAGATTGAAACAATTTTCAATCTTCAATTGTCAATGGAGTGACGTATGGAACTGTTTTTGATGGCGATTACTACGGGCATTATGGTTGGCAGCATCTATGCCCTTGTCGCCCTTGGGTGGGTGTTGATATATAAATGCTCGGGTGTGTTGAATCTGGCCATGGGGGAGATGACTCTTATCGGAGCCTATGTTTCTTTAAGTTTTTACTCCATGGGCATACCCTTTTTGCCGGCACTCTTTCTTTCACTTATCATAGGTCTGATCCTGGGAATTCTGACGGAAAGAATTTTTTTAGACAAACTTATCGGCGAGCCGGTTTTAACGGTGATCATGGTAACCGTGGGGCTTTCATTTTTCTTTAAGGGAATGGTGGAACTCATATGGGGTACCGATACCCGTGTATTCACCCCGCCTGTTTTTTCAATTGAGCCGGTTTACATAGGGCCCGTTATTGTGGGTCAGGCGTATCTATGGAGCTTTGTGGCAGCCATTATTCTTTTAATTATTTTTGTCTGTTTTTTTAAATATACTCGGTGGGGCCTTGCCATGCAGGCTACAGCCGACGATGAGATGGCCGCCCTTTCCATTGGTGTGAGTGCAAGATTTGTCTATGCGGCAGCCTGGGCCATTGCTTTTATGGCGGCCGGCGTCGGCGGAACCCTTTTGGGCAACATCAACGGTCTTAACATATCCGTAGGATACCTTGGTCTGCTGGTTCTGCCTGCGGTGGTGCTTGGGGGACTCAATTCCGTGCCGGGTGCCATTGTCGGCGGTATTGCCATCGGCATATTACAGAACCTGGCCGGGGCTTATCTGGACAAGTACTTTCCCGGCGGTATCAAAGAAATCGCCCCTTTTGTTTTTATGGTCGTCTTCCTGCTTTTTAAACCTCATGGCTTGTGGGGATGGGAACGGATTGAACGAGTGTAATGTAATTGAAAATTGATGATTGACGATTGACAATTTAAGGAACAAGCGTTTCTTTTTCAAATCTTCAATCTTCAATCTTCAATCTTCAATCGAAAATCGGAGTTTTTTTTATGTCAACAACATGGCTACCCTGCGGTGTTTACCATCAAAATTATGCCAAAGATCATGCCTGGTGGCAGACCAAGTTTATCAAGGGCAAAATGATCATGCTCTTTATCATTTTGTTTGTTGTTATTCCGCTGTTTGCAGACTCATATTGTCTAAGTGTTTGTAATCAGGTGGGCTATACGATTCTTGGCGCTTTAGGGGTACAGCTTTTAATCGGTTTTTGCGGCCAGATAACCCTTGGCCATGCAGCCTTTATTGCGGTGGGCTCATATACAAGCACTCTCCTCATCCTTGAGTTTCCCTGGCCCAAAATAATGATGGATTACGGCATTGCTTATCCTTTGAGTATAATAATCGCTGCAGTTGTGGCCGGACTATGGAGTGTTTTGTTCGGACTTCCGTCTGCCCGGGTAAAAGGATTTTACCTCATTTTAACAACCATGGCCGCCCAGTTCATTACCGTAGATTTTATCATTACCCAGTATGTAAGCCAGATCGGCGGACGAGGACAGGCCTTTTCTTTGCCTCCTGGAACCATCAAGGTAGGACCGTGGATTATTGACAGTGACTTCAAAGTTTATTTTATGATGCTTGTCCTTGTGATTTTCTGTGTTATAATCATGGTCAACCTGCTCAGGTCGAGAGTCGGCCGGGCCTGGGTAGCCATACGTGACAATGACATCTCTGCGGAGGTCATGGGAATTAATGTCGTCAAATATAAGCTTCTGGCTTTTTTTGTGGCCGGATTTATCGGCGGCATTGCCGGAGCGTTTTGGATCAGCAATCTTGCCGCCATAAGCCCGGAACACTTCCCATGGTTCTGGTCTTTGTGGCTGGTGGGTGTGATCCTTATCGGCGGGGTCGGCTCTATCCACGGGACTATTTTTGGATCCATATTCATGGTCGTGGTGATGGAAGTTTTACAATTGGCCATTATGCCTCTTGCCGATATTTATCCCAAACTATTGATGGATTTTTTGTTTATTAAAGAGGCTGTATTTGGTCTGGCCATATGTTTATTTATGATGTTTGAACCCAATGGTTTGGCCTATCGGTGGTGGCAAATTAAAAATTATTTTAATCTGTGGCCCTTTTCGTATTAGTACCTAACGCGGACAAGCCGAAAACAAAAATATTTGCCACAAAGGCACTAAGACACAAAGTCAAAAGTAAGGGATATGTATTATAACCCTTTTTCAAAAATGGCATTAAAAGAATTATATTATAATCTTAGTACCTTAAGTGTGAAGTGATCTAAAGTGATCTAAAGTGCCTAACATTATGGAATTCTACCAATTTTATATGAATGGATGGAGCGAAGCGACACCTTAACTTAAGGCACTTCAAACTTTAGTTCACTTTAGTCACTTTTCCGGTTTATCCGGGTTAGGGTTTTTGTGGCTGAACGTTTACGTGGTTTGTTATTTTTGGTTTGTCCGGATTGTAAAAAAAAGGAGGTGATAAAAGTAAGAATTTGTCAGGAACCCGATTAAAATGATACTCTCATAAGAAGGGAGGAAAGAAATTATGTTTGCTAAGAATATGTGGTCAAAATTTATAATGTCACTATTCATTGTGGCCCTTGTTGTCGGATTTTCTACCATGGCCGGAGCTGCAACAATTAAGGACCTCGGATGTGGGCAAGGATTATGCCCTGGGCATTGCAGAGGCGATCCATTATGTGAATGATAATGGAGGGATTAACGGAAAGCAGATCAAGCTTTATCAGTTTGATTATGGATATCGTATTCCCGAAGCTCTGACTAAATACAACTTGTTTAAGCGACTAAAATGCGTGGCTATCCTGGGATGGGGAACTGGCGATACGGAAGCATTGGCGCCGACGGTAGCCAGAGACAAGATTCCTTATGTATCAGCGTCTTATTCGGGACATTTATGCAAACCGGCAAAGACACCCTATAATCTGTTTTTTGCAACAGACTATTCGACCCAGTCAAGGGGGCTCATAACCGCATGGTTTGATAAGAAATGGCCCCAAAAACCTGATTATGGCAAACGCAAACCCAGAATTGCCATGTGTTATATGACTGCTTCAGCGTTCAGCAGTGCATCCATAAAGGCCGCGAAGGAACAGGCGGAAATACTGGGTTTTGAAATCGGTCCTGATCAGAGCGTATCCTTATTTGCAATCGATACCAAGAGTCAGATTTTGGCATTAAAAGAATTTAAGCCGGATGTGCTCCTCCATACCAATACGGTGATGTCTGTTGCTGCAACGCTGCGTGATGCTTATGCACTGGGACTGGGCGCCGATCATCTCATTAAATGCTGGGGGTATGATGAGAATCTTCCCAAGCTGGCAGGAAAGGCGGCCGAGGGGGCTATGGGATGTGCCCCGTGGGCGTTTTTCGGACTTGATGTCCCTTTGATGGACAAGGTTGTCGAATATGCCAAGAAGTATAACCCGGGAGTTCCTCTGGAAAAACGGACGATACATACCGTCCAGGCATGGGCAAGTGTCCTAGGGCTTGCGGAAGCCTTGAAGCGGGCGGATAAGGCCGGAGATTTGTCCGGGGAAGGGATCCTTAGAAAGGGTTTTGAGACAATGAAGGACTTTGAAATTGGTCTTGGCATTGCTCCGGTAACATATACGGCAACAGATCACAGGGGCCAAAGTCAAGCAAAAATCACGTAGTTGATCTGAAAAAAAGATGGCCTGATAAATGGGCTAATGAATGGCTTGGATGGTAGTTAATGATTGACAATTGAAGATTGAAGATTGACTAATTAAAGATATAAAAAATTTTATTCAATTTACAATCGAAGTCGGAAATTAATAGTGCCTACAAGGAGGTTTTCAGGCTTTGTCCGATGAAGAAATGATCTTAAAGATCAACAATATTGAGGTCAAATATCACGAGGTCATTCTGGTAATTAAGGGCGTTTCCATTGAGGTTCCCAAAGGGGGGATTGTGGCTCTTTTGGGCGCCAATGGTGCCGGCAAGAGTACGACCTTAAAGGCGATCTCCGGTTTGCTGAAACACGAAGACGGTGAGGTGACTGATGGATCGATTGAATTCATGGGTAGGCGCATTGATAAGATAAAGGCTGAAAAAATTGCCAAAATGGGTATCGTTCAGGTCATTGAGGGGCGCAGAGTATTTGAGCACCTCACGGTAGAGCAGAACCTGAAGGTGGGCGCCCATATGAGAAAGTTCGGCAGGTCGGTCAAGGAAGGACTGGACATGGTATATAGCTATTTTCCTCGGCTAAAGGAAAAGCGCAACGAAATCGCCGGATTTATCAGCGGTGGAGAGCAGCAGATGACGGTTGTGGGTCGTGCTCTGATGACCAGCCCCAAACTGATCCTTTTGGATGAACCTTCCATGGGTTTGGCGCCGCTTCTTATCCATGAAATATTCAATATTATTACAAAGCTTAACCAGGAGGAGAATATATCGATTCTTCTGGTGGAACAAAATGCCAAGCTTGCCCTGAATGTTGCCCCGTATGCCTATGTGATGGAGAACGGTCGCATCGTCATGGACGACAAAGCCGAAAAGCTTAGGGAGAATCCGGACATCAAGGATTTCTACCTGGGCATGACCGATATTGGTGGAAGAAAAAGTTTTCGGGATGTAAAGCACTATAAGCGAAGAAAACGATGGCTTACCTAACCCTTTAATAGAATAAGGGAGGAATAAAATGCATAGAAAGTCAATTATACTTAAATGTTTGAGTGTTGTCTCCATTGTTGTCCTGCTTGGGGGTTGCGCCGGGATGATGACAAAACCCACCCAGAAGAATTTCAAGGCGCCGGTGGTTACCCTCGACTCAATGGAAGTTGTCCATGCTTTTGGATACTGGTACTTTTCAAAGAAAGTTGAACCCACCAAAGGAAAGCCGGACAACGTAGGGGCACCCCTCAATCTGGCGTTCATCTTTAACGTTGAGAATCCGAATGATTACCCTGTAAAGATGGAGAATTTAAAATTTACCATCGCCTTTGAAGAGTTTGATTTGAATACGGTCAGCTCTACTGAGACCATGTGGATTCCGGCCTGCAAGACAAACCAGGTGAGAGTAAATGCTCACTTTGATGTGAGACAGTCTTTGTTGAGTTTGCTGGTCACCGGCGGCTTCAAACTGAAAGAAAAAGGAACCAATGTTTGGGCACAGCTCGAAAAATGGTGGACGGAAATTCCTCAATATTCCGTTCCGGTTCATGTAAAAGGCGGTGCTGCTGTTTTCAAAGCGGACGGCCTGACCAAGGTGACAACTTTTGAAGCCACTTTTCCTGAATAATTAAAAACTGCATATATAATCTTTAAAATTGCAGGTTACGTGTTCCAACGACAAAAACATGGAACGCGTAACCTGTTTTAATTCGGCAATTCAATAGTATAGGAATTTCCTTTTTTGGACACAGATGAATACAGATTATCAAGATTCTCAAATTGCAAAATGACAATATTATCTGTGTATACCTGCCCGCTTGTGCCTCACATGGCAGGCGGGTCTGCGAAAATCTGCGTCCTATTTAACTTGTATTTGCAAAATGTGTTTGTCCAAAAAAATGGCGTAATTTTTAACGAAATGTCGAGGTCTGAATATGGGACTATATGATTTTACTTTTTATGATCTTATCCAGCGTAATGGGGTATGTTTCAATGATGCCGAAGCATGGTTCGAAGCTGATGACAACCGGAGTGTAACATTTAACCGGTTTAAAGAGATGACAGATCGTCTGGCCTGCGGTTTGCAAAGATCCGGCATTAAAAAAGGCGATCGCATCGGAGTGTTAGGAAAAAACAGCCTTGAATATTTTCTCCTTTACGGAGCGGCGGCGGCATTGGGAGCCATTATCCTGCCGATTAACTGGCGTCTTTCAGCTGACGAAATCATTTTTAATCTGAATGATTGCACGCCTACAGCTCTTTTTGTTGATCCGGAGTTTCAGAAACCGATTGAGGGCTTGAAAGACAGTCTTCCATCAGTGAAAAATTATTATAACCTCAAACCTGGCAGCGGCGTTTTTTTCGACTTTGATTCTTTGATGGATAACCGGGGTAATTTTAAAATAGCCGATGTTTCCAATGATGATGGATTTGTCATTATTCATACTGCGGCTGTAGCAGGAAGACCCAGGGGCGCACTGCTGAGTCACGGCAATCTTTTATGTGCCGGTTTGCATTTGAATTACTGCTTCAGTTTAACGTCACAAGACGTGCATTTAAATCTTTTGCCCATGTTTCATGTGGGCGGCTTTTTTATGGCCATAAACAGTTTTCAAGCCGGTGCACTGAATGTCAACATGAGTAAATTTGATGCTGAAAATGCGGTTGAACTTATCGAAGAAAAAAAAGTGTCTCTATTTTTTGATTTCTCGCCCATACTCGCCTCCATCCTTGAAGCACATGAGCAAACGGGTAAAGATATCAAAAGCCTCAGGGCTGTGATGGGGCTGGATGTACCGGAGACCATCGAGAAATATCAAAAAGCAACCGGCGGAACCTTTTATTCTATTTACGGTCAAACAGAGACAACCGGCTTGGTGACCATGGGGCGTTATAATGACCGGCCCGGTTCCGCCGGCAAGATGATTCCTCTTGGAGAAGTAAGGATTGTCGATGATTATGATCATCCGGTTCCCATCGGGCAGGTGGGTGAAATCACCATGAAGGGTCCTCTGATATTTAAGGGATACTGGAATCTTGCAGAAGACACAGCTTACACATTCCGGGAAGGCCGGCACCATACCGGAGATTTGGGCCGTTTCGATGAACATGGGTTTTTATGGTTTTCAGGCCGTAAGGCCGAGAAGGAGCTTATCAAACCGGGGGGTGAAAATGTCTATCCCGCGGAGGTTGAAAAAGTGATTCTCCAACATCCGTTCATTGAAAAGGCCGTTGTTTTCGGAGTCCCTGATCCTAAGTGGAAAGAAGGAATCAAGGCTGTGTGCCGGTTAAAATCCGGTGAAAATATGGAGCCCCAAGCACTTATAAAATTTGTGGGTAAACGTATGGCCAGCTACAAAAAACCCCAGTATGTGGAATTTATAACTGATTTCCCTTTCCTTGAAGATGGGTCGCCGGACAGGGCTAAAATAAAAGAACTATATGGAAACACACAGGAAATCTAATATTACATTTCTTAATAATGCTTCACAAAACTTCCCTGAAATACTTTTCTCCGGCGATCACGCCAAAATTATCACCCTGAAGCATCAATTTTTCAGGGTAAAATAAAAAAGATACAAAAGATAATTACTAAGTAATATATTCTTTACATAATAGCCATATTTGTGCTATAAGGTTAAATATGATTAACAATATAAATAGTGTTGAATCCCTTCTGCTTCTGCTTGGCAAAAGGTTGAGAGAGGCGCGTTTGGCTCGCAACGAAAGCCAGGAACTGTTTGCACAAAGGCTTGGCTTAACCCGCCAGTCATACAGCAGGATGGAAAAAGGCTCCCCGAAGACGTTAATCGGCAACTGGCTGGCTGCCAGCAGTATCCTCGGCCGGCTCGACGACTGGCAGAATGTGCTGGCCGAAAAGGAAGATCTATTCGCGAAGCTGGAAAGAAAAAAAAGCAAGCGGCAGCGGGCCGGGGGTAGACGGAAATGATGGAACTACTACTCAATGTATGGTTGTCTCTTCCTTCAGGGGAATTGGTTAAGGCAGGAAAAATAGCTGTCGAAGGCCCTGATACCAGGGGTGCATTAAAGGGACGATTTCGTTATGCCATGGAATACCTGGAACACCCGAAGACCTTCTCCCTCGATCCTCTGAATTTGGGCAGAGACGATAAGGATCCAAATAAACCGCCATTGCCCGCGAAAACTTTCGATGCGGACCGGCCCAGGGCCGGTGTCCATGGCGTTTTTGAAGATAGTCTCCCGGACGATTGGGGCCGGAGGCTCCTATTCCGCCGCTACAAGCTGGGACGTGGAGACCAACGTGTTCCTCAGTTATTGCGGTTACTGGGTAACCAGGGTTTGGGGGCCTTGAGCTATGTAGAGGAAGGCCAGCCGGAATTAAAAACAAACTGGGTTCCCAGCCGGCACCTGCAGGAACTGGCGATGTTGGCAGAGAAATTCGAGCAGGAACCCACGGCAGGGGCCGACGATGAATTTTCCTTGTTGTTCCAGGCAGGAAGTTCCCCGGGCGGGGCTAGGCCTAAAGCCCTTGTTAAGGACGAAAACGTGGCATACTTGGCAAAGTTTGCCAGCGTTAAGGATCACTTGGACGTGGTAAGTCTGGAGGCCGCAGCCATGGAGTTGAGCCGCCGGGCCGGTATCGAAACAGCCGAGACCAAGCTTTTGCCTTTGAGTTCCAGAAAATGCCTGTTGGTGAAACGGTTTGATATCAACGAAGCAGGCGGCCGCAACCACCTGATCAGCATGCAAACACTGCTCAAGGCCGACGATTGGTACAATGTTGGCTACCGGGACCTGGCGGAGGTGATCAAGCATGTTTCCACGCAACCGGGGCAGGATCTTCAGAGGCTTTACAGACAGATGGTGTTCAATGTAATGATCGGTAACACCGACGACCACCTGAAAAATTTCCTTATGTTGCACAATGATGAAGGCTGGCGACTAAGTCCGGCCTTCGACCTGGTGCCAAATATCGGTTTCAACCAGGAACATGTGCTGCGCATCGGATATGATCACAGGCTGCCTGGTCTTGAAACACTCTTGCAGGAAGCCGGGCATTTCGGTTTAAAACGACGACAACAAGCCCAGAAAGTAGTTATGGAGGTTCATGAGGCTGTCTTGGAGTGGCCTGCTGTTTTCACCACCAATCAAGTGCCGGCAAAAGATGTGAAAAGTATAGGTAGAGATATCAGCCGAC
>JAFDBA010000198.1 GCA_019313505.1 Deltaproteobacteria bacterium | reverse complement strand
TTTCAAATTCTAGTCTTTCAAAGAAGAATACTTTTTTATACAAGATTTTTTTACTCTTCTTGATAGGTTCATCCGGGTTTAATCCTTCCAGAATATAATATCCAATACTGTCGGGAACCGCACGATCCAGGAAAACAGTTGCGTCTTTGGAAAGAGATTTTTCAATTTCAATCTTTTTATTCAGGATATGGCGCTCAAACGATAATACATCAGTTTTTATCCGGGCGATACTTTTTCCCTTCTTTAATTCTTTATCGATGTATGCGCGTGCGACTTCGTGAACTACCTGGTAGCCTAGCTGTTCAAGTTTGCATATTATTGCAGTTTTGCCGGAGCATGGGGCTCCTGTTATTACATACCAGCTTGTCTTTTGCATGAGATGTTCCTGGAAGTGGACTCCGATTTCATATTTCATAATGCATTTTAATTCATTTTGTGGTACAAAACTTTTCTTTAATTACAGGAAAAAACCTAAGATTTCCATCTATTTTTGTATGCGCTACAAAGGACCCATTTACAGGCCTCCCAGCGAGGCGAACTCCCTCTTGATCCAGGCGACCATCGGCTGCCCTCACAATAAATGCACCTTTTGCATGGTCTATAAAAATGGTCCCAGATTCATGGTGCGTGATGTGGCTGAAATAAAAGAGGATATTTTAAAAGCCTCTGAAATCTACGGACAAAAAGTTCGGACCGTTTTTTTGCCGGCAGGAAACACCATTGCCATGAAAACCGATGATCTTTGCGAAATCATTACTTTTGTAAAAAAGGTTTTCAAAAGATTAGAGAGGGTCACCGTATACGGTTCTTCACAATATATTCACAAAAAGGGGCTCCAAGGGCTTAAACGTCTGGCTGATGCAGGTCTGTCGAGGATACATGTGGGTCTTGAATCTGGTGACGATGTGATCCTAAAGCGGATAAAAAAGGGGACCTTCAGTCAAGAGCAGATAGAAGCAGGGAAATGGGTTATAAATGCCGGCATAGAGCTGAGTCTGTATGTCATCCTGGGCATTGGCGGAAAAGACCGAACAATACCCCATGCCAGGGAAACGGCCAGGGTATTAAATCATATTGAACCTGATTTCATCAGGCTCCGCACCTTTGTCCCAAAGATAAACACACCTATTTTAGATGAAATTCAGGACGGATCCTTTGAAATGCTTACTCCTCACGAGGTTTTGCAAGAAACAGCATTACTGATAAAGAATATTCAGGTTTCATCATGTCTTACTAGCGATCATTATACCAACTATATCAATCTTGAAGGAAGGCTACCAGAGTCTAAAAACAGGCTTCTTGAAAAGATCAATGGGGCTTTGAAAAAGGATGAAAAATCATTCCGCCCCTTTTTTATAGGAACAGAATAAAACCTAAACCTGCTTAATTAAAACGATCCGATCTTTATTTTACCCTGAAAAACCTGGTCCTTTGGACCAGGATTCTTTACTCTAATCCTCTAAATCGGGTTCAAAGAATAACCACAGCACATGAGGAAATGCTTGCTTAAGTTCGGATTCACAGCGGTTGATCGCTTTTACAAGAGACTCGGCAGAATCCATGCTTGCCATTTTGGCTTTAACCGCTACCATTACATCATTACCCAATTGCAAGGTCAGCAAATTGAAGACATGATCTATTTCATCACGCTGTTGCAAAAAATCAAGCATTTGAGCTCTCTGTTTCGGTTCGACGCTCTTACCTATTAATAATGCCTGCACCTCGATTCCGATTAATAAAGCGATAACTATAAGTAGAGCGCCAATGAATGGATAAATTCGGCCATCATGGAACCGGATCCTGTAAGCACGGCTGCTATTAATTTTGACATGGCTATCGCCAGATTAGCACCCAAAGCAAAAAATATACTTTTTAAAGAATCAGATCCATGTGACATAAATAACTTTCTTCTTAATCCCTGGTTACGTGGAGGTTGGACTTTTTGCGAGACCGTCAAGCATAGTGCTACAGTAATCCCAAATGCCCAGCGACAATGGATCGAAAATCTTTATCACAGTCAAGAAAAATGTCAAGAATATTAAATAAAACAGTATATTGTGCTTAAATAAATATTGACAAAAACTATCAGAATAGGGAGTATATAGTTCCATATACTGTTTATTGGCTTTTGGCTTTGATATTTCGATTCATATCAGAATGGCAAGGATGTACATGAAAACCAAAAATAAAGCAGGTGTTAATATGAGTAGGGTAGGAGATAAAAAAACCAAATTGGTGCTTCTTATTATCTTCGTTGTTGTTTTGACAGCACCCATTAAATCTGTTTTTGCTGACACTCGGTATGTTTCTGACAGATTAATCATTTCTGTCCGTGATGGGAAAAACAAAGATGATAATGTGTTAGGAATTATTAAGACTGGTGCACCAGTTGATGTGCTCGAAGAGAAAGGACGTTATTTAAGGATAAAGACCGAAGATGGTCTTGAAGGTTGGGTTCAGACACAATATATAATTTCAGAAAAGCCTAAAGCCCTAATCATTGAGGATTTGAGAAATGAGATAAATGATTTAAACAAAAAAATCGAGTTGCTAAGAAATGGGCAAGGCTTTTCTTCAAACAAATTTATGGAAACAAAGAAAATCTATGAAGAAAAGATAAAGGAGTTAACAAAGGAAGTAAACTTGAATCAGAAAAATACTGCGAAAGCAAAGAGAACGCTAATACAAATTAATAAAAAGTATAAAAATCTCCTTAGTAATTCAAAAAAAACAGCCACACTATCCAAGGAACTCGAAAAGTTGAAGAAATTAAACACAGAACTGAGCACTGAAATCAGCAATCTTAAAAAACACAGTAAAAATTCCCTGAAATCAAAGGGGATCAAATGGGTTGCTGCAGGAGCAGGTGTTTTTCTTGTTGGATTTATAGTTGGAGGATTAAAAAGAAGAAAGAAGAGATCTATATTTTATTGATAGGTTTAGAAAATTACAGAGGGTCCCGTCGCTTAATCCTTGTCCCTGAACCTTGCTCCGTATTTCACCGAGACATCCCTTAACAAAATAAGAATGTCAATATTTCGCCATCGTCCCCGAGATCAAAGCGTATCGAGATAAGATTTTAGTGAATTAAAGCTCTGACTCTCTTCAAGTTCATTTCCGGAATTCAAATCATATATTTCCACAAGAATAGGATCATCCAAAGATTCAGGCAGGCCTGAATCTTCATTACCCGTAATTATGATAGAAGCATCCTGGTCTTTATGTTTTATGGTTTTTTTATACCATTCAAGTCCGCTACAACTTGATGAGATACTGAAGCCATAATCCGCCATTATTTTGTCAACTTTCATTTTTTCACCATAAGGTAGTTTACTGATAAATTTTCAACCCTTGAAATATTTTAAATCGGCGTTATCGATTTAACCCTGATTTTTATTCCCAAGGTTGGAAATCTGGTTTCTATAAAAAATAAAGGGACTCAGATTTTATTCTAAGCCCCTGTTTTTATTGTGGTAGCGGGGGCAGGATTTGAACCTACGACCTTCGGGTTATGAGCCTGCTCAAGGCTTTGCGAGGACTATAAACGATAAATCTTTGATACACGGGCTTTACCTTACATTCCAAAAATTTAATAATCGTTATTTACACCTTCCAGAAATCAAAATACATTAAATAATCAAAATAGTCCAAAATAAAAGTGGCACAATTACGACACACCCGGTTAGGTATTCTAACTCAAAAATATTGTGTCAGCATCATAAATAGTGCTTGAACGAAAAGCTTATAAATTCAACAAAAACAAATCATTGTAGCATTTTGAATGATCGAAGATTTTCCAGAATGAAGTAGTTTTTACTTGCATTATAGACTCAAAGA
>JAFDBA010000043.1 GCA_019313505.1 Deltaproteobacteria bacterium | reverse complement strand
TACAAAACCAGCTATGAACATTAAATCGATAAAAAACCTTTTTTTAGTTATTTGTCGGCTTATTTTTTTTTTTTGACTGATATCTTTTGTTTTTTATGGATGTGCGACAGTAAAGCCTCCTCCAACACCTCCCGGACACCCCAAGCCTTATAAAATTGGGAAAAGCTGGTATAAACCGCTACCCCATGCAAGGGGCTTCAGTCAGCGTGGCAAAGCATCATGGTATGGCAGAGATTTTCACGGTAAAAAAACGGCCAACGGAGAAACCTACAATATGTATGCCATGACAGCCGCCCACAAAACTCTTCCATTTGGTACTTATGTAAGTGTGCTAAATTTAACAAATAGCAGGAAGATTAAGGTCAGAATTAATGACCGGGGTCCTTTCGTCAGGGGCAGGATCATCGACCTTTCTTACACGGCCGCGAAAAAGCTGGGAATTGTCGGTCCGGGTACCGGTAATGTTGAAATTGTCGCACTCGGGGCCATTGTTCGGTCCAAAGCGCCGGAAGGAGCAGGTCGATCTTATGTTTCAGCAAATTATTATCAGGGGAATTTTACAGTTCAAATTGCCGCATTCAGTGAATGGAAAAACGCTCAAAGACTTAAGCAAAAACTTACTCAGTCACACAAGAATACTCACATAACAACCTATTATGATGGTTATGATACCTTCTACAGAGTGCGGGTGGGCAAATGTTCCACTCTGGAGCAGGCAAATAGGTATGAAGAATTCATGATTCAAAACGGGTTTAAGGGCGCCTTTGCAATTGCAGAAGACAATTAAAAAAAAAATACTACAAAAGGTTGTTTTTCTGGACCGAGACGGCGTTATTAACCGGGATTCCCCGAATTACATCAAAAACTGGTCTGAATTTGAGTTTCTACCCGGGAGTTTAGAGGCCATAAAACTACTTACTTCAAATGGATTTGCCAATATTATTATTACAAATCAATCGGTTATCAATCGCAAGATGGTATCAGAAAAAGTGCTTAGTTACATACATACCATGATGAAAGCGGCAGTTAAATCCCGGGGCGGTAAAATAAAAGACATATTTTTTTGCCCGCATATGCCGGAAGACAGGTGTGGCTGTCGCAAACCAAAGCCGACATTGATTTTTAAGGCCAGGCAGAAATACCGGATCGATCTTGCAACTTCGGTCATGGTGGGCGATAGTGCAAAGGATATTGAATGTGCTCAAAATGCCGGATGCGGACACGCTGTTCTGGTAAAAACAGGTAACGGAGCCGAAGCTGAAAAGATTCTGAAAGAAAAAGGAATCTATCCTGACCTTGTAGCCCGGGATCTTTTCGAAGCTGTTGGCTGGATTATTGCCCTTGATAAGTAGAGATCTTTGTAAAACGCTCTATTATGAACAAATTCCCTACCATAACTTTCCTTGAAGGATCACTGGAAAGAATCACCTATTTCAACGCTGAAAACCATTATACGATTGCAAAGTTAAAGACCAGCAAGACCAACAATATGGTAACAATTGTCGGTACAATGGCGGCTGTTAATCCAGGCCAAAACCTTAAAATTAAAGGTGTCTGGGGAACCCATCCCAGGTATGGCCAGCAGTTTAAGATTATGTCGTATGAAGTTGTTTTGCCGGCAACAATCGATGGTATTAGAAAGTACCTAAAATCCGGCATTATCAAGGGGATCGGGCCTTCAATGGCCAACAGAATGGTTAGTTGTTTCGGAGCAAAAACTCTTGAGATAATAGAAAAAAAACCTGAGAGGCTGCTGGAAGTTAAGGGTATCGGAAAAGCCAAGGCAACATTGATATGTAATGCCTGGAAAGACCATCATGTTGCGAGAAGTTTAATGCAGTTTCTGCAAAGTATGGGTGTCCAAACCTCTTATTGTGCAAAAATACTCAGAGAATATGGTACGAATGCTATAAACGTCATAAGTAAAGACCCTTTTCGTATGACAACCGATATCCCCGGGATAGGTTTCTATTTTGCCGATACCGTCGCTCAGAAGCTTGGTACTGAAAAAGACCAGCCTCGGCGGGTGAGGGCATGCATTATCCATATAATGCAAGAAGTTGCAAATCAAGGGGATGTTTTTGTTTACCAAGATCAAATTGTTAAGCGCTGCAAAAATCTTTTCCATATAAAGTCTGGTGCGACCCTGAACGAAATTGACACGCTCTTTGCTGCCGGAGAACTCGTTATTGAAAATGCACCGGATGGTACTGACAGCAAAATTGTTTATCTGAAAGAAACTCATCAGGCAGAAACCGGTATAGCGAACAGACTCAGAGCCCTGTTATCTGTTCCAGTGACGCCACCCGGTATAGACGCGGAACGAATTTCAAGAGAAGTTCAAAAAAAAACTTGCCATAATGCTCTCTTCCGAACAACTTAACGCCCTGGAAGAGATACTATCCCATCGAGTGGTTATCATAACCGGCGGGCCGGGAACAGGCAAAACAACCCTGATAAGATCTATTACGGCTGTCTTTTCAGCCCTCGGGAAGAATATTCTTCTTGCTGCACCTACCGGACGGGCAGCCCGGCGGCTATCCGAAGTTACCCGAAGCAAGGCAAAAACCATTCACAAAGCGCTTGGATTTAATTTCAAAGAGGGTCTGTTCCAAAAAAACCAGGATAATCCTCTTGATACAGATGCAATGATCATTGATGAAGCTTCAATGGTCGACACCTTTTTAATGTATCATCTGATAAAGGCTCTCCCAATGGCCTCTGTATTGATACTGGTTGGTGACATTTTTCAGCTTCCATCCGTTGGCCCGGGCAACGTGCTTTCCGATATGATCAAATCGACACTGATACCGGTTTATTATCTCAAAAAGATTTTTAGACAGGCCCATGAAAGTCCTATCATTGTGAATGCTCACAGGGTCCGTCAGGGGGAATCTCCGGTTTTAAAGTCTTTGGATGATTCAGACTCTCTTTCCGAGTTTTACTTTTTAGAACAACATGATCCAAACAAGGTGGTTTCTACGATTGTTGAATTATGCACCCGAACGATTCCCGAGCGTTTTGACTTCGATCCTGCATATGACATTCAAGTTCTAACCCCGATGCACAAAGGAGTAGTCGGTACTACCAACCTTAACCAGGTTCTTCAAAAGGTCTTAAATCCAAACCCGGTTATGATTGAAACCATGGGCAGTACTTTCAAAACCGGCGATAAAATCATGAATCTGAAAAATAATTATCAGAAGGATGTTTTCAACGGAGATATCGGAATCATAAGCTCCATTGACAGAAAAGAAAAGGACCTCTCGGTGGACTACTATGGCAGGATTGTAAATTACGATTTTGATGAAATGGATGAAATATCTCTTGCATATGCCATTTCTGTGCACAAATCACAGGGATCGGAATATCCTGCTGTAATTTTACCAATAATGACCCAGCATTTTGTTCTCCTGCAAAGAAACCTGTTATATACTGGAATTACAAGGGGAAAGAATCTGGTAATCCTTGTGGGTACAAAAAAAGCCCTGAACATTGCCCTTAGAAACAACAAGCCCACAGAGCGTCTTTCCGGTCTTGCTTTCAGGCTTATGGATAATTAACCGTTTAAATTCTTAATAACTTATGACGCCCCCTGATGATAAAATGTAAAATATCTTGACAGTCCTTATTATTTTACTTAGTTAAACTTCAACCTTGAAACAGAAGAATGATTTGAAAATAATATTTAAAAATAATTTGTTAAAGGAGAACTTATGGCTGTACCAAAACGGAAAACATCAAAATCAAAACGAAATAAAAGAAGGACCCATCAGAAAATTACAGGCCCTAACCTGACGACTTGTCCTAAGTGTGGTGATGCCCGGCTTCCACACCATGCTTGCCCCAGTTGCGGTACTTACAAAGGCCGTACTGTTATTGAAACCGAATAATTTCAACAGCGGGATAAAGCAATGCCAGAAAAAAGGACATCTATTATCATCGGTAGTGACCATGCGGCTTATGATTTGAAGGAAAAGGTTAAAGCATTCCTAATTGGGAGAGGAATTGATATCGAGGATGCAGGCTGCCATAATGAAAATTCGGTCGATTATCCCGATATTGGGATCAAAGTTGCGTCCATGGTTTCAAGGGGTAAGTTTGAGCGTGGGATACTCATGTGCGGTACCGGAATCGGCATGTCAATGGTTGCCAACAAATTTCCCCATGTCAGGGCGGCTCTTTGCGCAGATCTTTTTTCATCTATTATGAGCAGACGCCATAACAATTCGAATATACTGGTTTTAGGCGGTCGTGTTGTGGGAGACGTACTCGCCATGGAAATAGTGAAAGCCTGGCTTGAAACACCGTTTGAAGGCGGACGGCACCAGCGTCGATTAGAAAAGTTCGATCGGATAGACACCGCGATGACTGATTAGTTCACTTTAACGGGAACACAAAGCACAATCTTTTAAAAGGGAATGATATTTGGACTTGAAATTTCTTGAGAATGTGGATCATGAGATTGCCAATGCAATCAACATGGAGATCGACAGGCAGAAAAACACTTTAGAGCTTATCGCATCGGAAAATATTGCCAGCCCGGCGGTCATGGCCGTTCAGGGGAGTATTTTTACCAATAAATATGCTGAGGGTTATCCTGACAAGCGTTATTATGGTGGGTGTGAATATGTTGATATTGCTGAAAAACTGGCCATAAGTCGGGCAAAAAAACTATTCAATGCTCCCTATGCCAACGTTCAGCCCCACTCTGGATCACAGGCAAATATGGCGGTATATTTTGCTCTGTTAGAGCCTGGAGACACGGTTCTTGGAATGAATCTATCCCATGGCGGGCACCTTACCCATGGAAGTCCGGCCAATTTTTCGGGGAAGCTTTACAATTTTCTCCACTACGGTGTAAACCGGGATACCGAAACCATCGACTATAAAGAATTGGCTCTATTGGTGGAAAAGCACAGGCCAAAGCTGATTGTTGCCGGTGCGAGCGCCTACCCGCGTGTCATAGATTTTGAAGCATTTGCCCAAATTGCCGAATCGGTAAAAGCTTACTTGATGGTGGACATGGCCCACATAGCCGGGTTGGTGGCAGCCGGGCTTCATCCTTCTCCCATACCTTTTGCGGATGTTATAACTTCAACAACTCACAAAACATTGAGAGGCCCACGTGGCGGCTTGATTCTGGCGAAAACCGACTACAGCGCTAAATTGAATAGAGAAATATTCCCCGGAATTCAGGGGGGACCGCTTATGCATGTCATTGCTGCTAAAGCTGTTGCTTTCAAGGAAGCATTGAGTGATTTGTTTGTGGTTTATCAGAAAAATATCGTTGAAAATGCAAAGATTCTTGCAAACCGTCTGATGGACCATGGTATAAGACTGGTTTCAGGCGGCACCGATAATCATATGATGATTATCGATTTAAGGAATCTTAATATAACAGGAAAAGATGCCGAAGACACACTGGGCCGTGCCGGAATTACAGTCAACAAGAACTCCATACCATTTGAAAAGCTCAGCCCATCCGTAACCAGTGGTATTCGTATCGGAACGCCCGCCGTTACCACAAGAGGTATGAAAGCGCCCCAGATGCAAGCAATTGCAGAGCTTATTGTCGATGTGCTCCAAAATTATGACAATAACGATCTTATTATGAATACAAAGACTAAAGTTCACGAACTTTGCGAAGCTTTTCCTCTTTATGGTAATTGGTCTGAAGTGGTGGGATAAAAAAGTGTCTGAGAAAAGAAATCGCCCTTCATGGGAAACCTATTTTATGGATATTACGTTTCTTGTGGCCAAACGCTCTA
Organism: Deltaproteobacteria bacterium; assembly: GCA_019313505.1. Classification (GTDB taxonomy): domain Bacteria; phylum Desulfobacterota; class Desulfobacteria; order Desulfobacterales; family UBA11574; genus S5133MH16. The sequence continues at coordinate 9,576 of JAFDBA010000043.1, read as the reverse complement.
CGTGTCTCAGACGAACCGTAGGCGCTTTGATTGTTAAGGATAAAAGAATTCTGTCTACCGGCTACAACGGTGCCCCGACCGGTATTAAACACTGTATTGAAACCGGGTGCCTGCGTGAAAAATTGAATGTGCCTTCAGGAGAGAGACATGAACTGTGCCGGGGCATACATGCCGAGCAGAATGCTATTATTCAGGCTGCCTATCATGGTGCTTCCATAAAGGACGCAACTCTTTTTTGTACTAACATGCCGTGTTCCATATGTGCTAAAATGATCATAAACGCTGGAATGAAGAAGGTTTACTACCATTCCGGATATGCAGATTCCATGTCTGAAGAGATGTTTACCGAGGCAGGTGTTGACTTAATTAAATTTGATACCGGTTAATGGGGAGGGATTCATGAAATGTCCATTTTGTGGAGAAATTGACAACAAGGTTATCGACTCTAGATTGAGTAAGGATGGGGATGTAATTCGCAGGCGCAGGGAATGTCTTGTATGTAGTAGACGATTTACAACCTACGAGCATATCGAAGAAATTCCTGTTATGCTTGTCAAAAAGGATGGACGTCGTGAAGCCTTTTCCCGTGAAAAATTACGTTCAGGTATCCAAAAGGCTTGTCAGAAGCGAAACATAAGCATTAATATTATCGACAAATTTCTTGATGAGTTGGAACGTGATCTTAGAGAAACCGGGGAAAAAGAGATACCTTCCCACAAAATTGGTGAAAAGGTCATGGCCAAACTTCATGAAATAGACGATGTTGCATACGTAAGGTTTGCATCAGTGTATAGAGAATTCAAAGATGTAAACGATTTTGTTTCTGAACTAAAAAGCCTTTTGAGCGAGCATAAACCCGAATAGCCGGGAGATAATGAACGACGAGCATTTCATGAAAATGGCACTTGACCTTGCAAAAAAGGGAGAGGGCTTTACTTCTCCCAACCCGATGGTCGGTGCCGTAATTGTTAAAAACGGCAGGGTCGTAGGAAAAGGGTATCATAAAGCTGCAGGTGAAGCTCATGCCGAAGTCAATGCCATTGATGATGCCGGAGCTTTATCACAGGGAGCAACCCTTTATGTCACCCTTGAGCCTTGTAATCATACTGGACGAACACCTCCCTGTACCGAAAAGATACTTGCCGCCGGCATCAGACGGGTCGTTGTTGCTATGCATGACCCGAACCCGGATGTTAAGGGAGGGGGTATAGATTATTTAAAACGCCGGGGAATCGAAATCAAAACGGGTGTTTGTGAAGATCTGGCAAAAAGACTTAATGAAATTTTTATAAAATACGTTAAGACAAATCGTCCATTCACCATCATCAAATGTGCGGCCACTTTGGACGGGAGGATTGCAACAAGAACGGGTGATTCCAGGTGGGTTACAGGTGAAGAAGCCAGAGAATTTGTCCACCGGCTTCGGCATACTGTGGACGCTATTATGGTAGGCATTAATACTGTTGGAAAAGATGACCCCAGTCTAACAACCCGGCTGACAAACAGTTTTGGAGGTCTAAAGGGCCTTGATCCGGTGAGGATTGTTCTTGATACCAATCTTAAAATTTTTGAAGAAGCTAAGCTGTTGCGGCTCGATTCTGATTCTGATACAATCATTATAACCGGCCCTTCGGTTTCAGAAGACAAAAAAGTCAGAATAGAACAGCAGGGAGCAAAGGTTATTGAGTTACCTGTCAAGGACGGTCTGATCGATCTTGATATACTCATGGACCGCTTAGGGGCATTAGGTATAACCAGTCTTCTTATAGAAGGAGGCGGCCGGGTTATTGCATCAGCCCTGTCAGCCGGAATCGTTGAAAAGATTTTCTTTTTCTTCGCCCCCAAAATTCTTGGCGGAGATGATGGTGTACCTGTCTGCAAAGGACATGGTGCGGATTTGATGGAGAATTGCATACCGGTTAAAGACATTAATGTCAGACGATTCGGCAACGATGTCATGATCCAAGGATATATTGATAAGTGATTTAACCCAATCCTGACAAACCGGCGAAGTGACTAATGTTTACAGGAATCATAGAAGGTCTGGGAACGATTATTGAGATTTTTCCTCAAGGCCAGGGAAAACGTTTTGCTTTTAATACTGATTTTGTTCTTGAGCAGACCAAGATCGGAGACAGTATTTCAATTAGCGGCGTCTGTTTGACTGTGGTTAAGATCCATGGCAAACGTTTTCAGGTTGATGTGTCACCCGAAACTCTTGCAAGGACAACCTTTGGCAGGGCAAAGATTGGAGATCGTGTGAATCTTGAACGTGCTCTTCAACTTTCCGGCCGCATAGACGGTCATCTTGTTTCAGGACATATCGATGGCACAGGAAACATAAAACAGAGACAAAACAAAGGCAATGCCGTCATTGTTAGTATCGGAGTGCCTGAATCGATTTCACGTTACATAATAAAAAAAGGTTCGGTTGCAGTGGATGGCATCAGTCTTACGATCAACACCTGTGATCGCAGCAGTTTTGATGTAAGTATAATCCCGCATACTGCAAAACTGACAACCATGGGACTTAACAGGGTTGGAGATCCAGTCAACATTGAAACAGACATGATTGGAAAATATGTTGAACGCTTTGTTACAGAAATACAACACAGTGATAAAAAAGATAAAACCGGCCGGTCTATAGATATGCAATTTCTGACCAAAACCGGTTTCATTTAACCGCAAATGGACGCAAATAAACGCAAATAGGCATATTAAAAAAAATGCCTTGTACGGCTAAATTGCTTTTATGTTATTATTTTTAAATTCGTGTGTATTCGTGTTCATCCGTGGTTTCATTTAACCGCAAATGGACGCTAATGTACACAAATGGATATGTGAAAAATGTCTAAAATTGTGTTATGCTATTTTTTTAAATTCATGTTTATCCGTGGTTTGATTTAGAGGAGAAAATAATTCATAATGTCACTTATAAGTATTGAAGATGCTATTAAAGAAATAAGGGCCGGACGTATGGTCATTCTCGTTGATGATGAAGATCGAGAAAATGAGGGTGACCTTACAATGGCGGCCGAAGCGGTTACACCTGAATCCATTAATTTTATGGCAAAATACGGTCGGGGACTAATCTGCCTCTCCATGACAGGAGAGAAGATAGATTCTCTGAACCTTCCGCTGATGGTCGACAACAACACATCACAGTTTCAGACCGGTTTTACAGTATCCATTGAAGCTCGATGCGGCGTAACAACCGGTATTTCTGCTGCGGACCGTGCCACTACAATCCATACGGCCGTGGCAGACGATGCCAAATCAGGTGATCTTGTCCGGCCAGGACATGTATTCCCCTTGAGGGGCAAAGAAGGCGGCGTGATGGTGCGTGCCGGCCAGACTGAAGGATCTATAGATCTGGCGCGTCTTGCCGGCTTAAAGCCTGCCGGCGTAATTTGTGAAATCATGGATGAAGATGGTTCCATGGCCAGAATGCCGGCTCTGGAAAATTTCAGCAAAAAACATGACATAAAAATATGTACCATCGCTGATCTCATTGAATACCGGATGCGGACCGAATCATTTGTGAGAAGGTCAGCGGAAACAGTTGTCCCCACTTTGCATGCCGGCGAATTTCATGCCGTTGTGTATGAAAATCAGGTGGATGATCTGCTTCACATTGCCATGATTAAGGGTGAAATCGATTCTAACAAGCCTGTACTTGTGCGGGTTCATTCGGAATGTCTGACAGGAGATATTTTCGGTTCACTCCGCTGTGACTGTGGAGAACAACTGCATAAGGCGATGGGAATGATCGACAAGGAAGGATCAGGAATATTGCTTTATATCCGCCAGGAGGGGAGAGGTATCGGCCTTGTTAATAAATTAAAGGCATATGCACTCCAGGATCAGGGACTTGACACGGTCGAGGCTAACGAGGAACTCGGATTCAAGCCTGATATGAGAAATTACGGTATAGGTGCACAGATTCTTGTGGACCTTGGGGTTAAAAAGATGAAGCTTATTACAAACAATCCCAAGAAAATGGTTGGTCTTGAAGGATATGGGCTCAGTATTGTTGAGCAGATAAAGATTGAAATAGAACCCAATAAATATAATATCGGGTATCTTGAGTGCAAGAAACTTAAGATGGGACATCTGTTAAATATTGATACAACACCCTAACCCGGATAAACCGGAAAAGTGACTAAAGTTTGAAGTGAACTAAAGTGAGCTAAAGTTAATGTATGTGCCTTTGGCACTGCCAATTTAAATAAAAACTGATTTGCGCTGAAAGCGCTTTCCTCAACTTTAGGCATTTTAGATCACTTTTCACTTAATGTACTGTAGTATTAACCAGTTCCAGGGATAAACCAAAGCCAGGTTCTTTGGGCCAAGATCTTTACTTTGATTAAACCGGGAGGAATGTAAATGCCAAAAATTTTAGAAGCTAATCTGCTGGCAGAGGGCAAAAAATTTGCACTTGTGGTAAGCCGTTTTAATGATTTTATCACCGACAAGCTTAAAGAGGGTGCCGTTGATGGACTGTTACGTTTCGGTGCTCGAGACGAAGATATCGAAATAGTGAAGGTTCCCGGTGCATTTGAAATACCGTTGATGGCAAAAAAAATGGCGGCGACGGGTCGATATAATGCTGTTGTTTGTCTGGGTACCGTCATTCGGGGGGCAACACCACATTTTGATTATGTAAGTGCTGAAGTATCAAAAGGGATCGCCATGGTCAGTCTCGATTCTGGAATTCCGGTTATCTTTGGTATTGTGACAACCGACACCATCGAACAGGCCATCGAACGTGCCGGGACAAAAGCCGGCAATAAAGGATGGAATGCCGCAATAACTGCAGTTGAGATGGCAAACTTAATTGAGGTTGTCGATCAGGCATAAACATGGGAAACCGTCGTAAGTCACGGGAACTTGCCATGCAAGCGCTCTTTTATATGGATATGAGTCAGAATGACTCGAATGAGATGCTGGAACGCTTCTGCGACAATTTTACTCCGTCAAGGAAATTGCTTCCCTTCTTTCTCAAGCTTGTAAAGGGTGTTGTGCAAGGTAAGGCTGACATTGATTCGACCCTTGAACGTTTTTCCGACAACTGGAAACTCAGCCGCATGTCCTGCGTTGACAGGAACACAATGAGAGTTGCAGTATATGAGTTACTTTACTGCCATGATATCCCATCAAAGGTATCCATCAACGAGGCGATTGACGTAGGAAAGAAATTCGGCACCAAGGAATCAGGTGCTTTTATCAATGGAATTCTCGACAGCATTCGCATGGCACTTGAAAAAGAAGAGATTAATGTAAAGGAACTAAGGAGGCTGTGTTGATTATTAAAGAACTTGTTGTTGGACCGCTTATGGCAAACTGTTTCATTTTCGGATGTGCAGAAACAAAGGAAGCTGTTGTCATCGATCCCGGAGGTGATGCCGACAGAATTCTGCTTTCTCTTGCAGATTCCGAGTTGGAAGTAAAATATATCATCAATACACATGGACATTTTGACCATGTTAGCGCAAACGGAAAAATGAAGGATGCAACCGGCGCAGACATTCTGATTCATCCCCTTGATGCACCAATGCTGGAGATGCTTTCATCCAATGCCGCTGTTTTTGGGGTTTCAGTAGAAAATTCGCCGCCGTGTGATCAAACCATTGAAGAAGACGATACTGTCTCCTTTGGGAAAATTACGTTAAAGGTTATTCATACTCCAGGGCATACGCCGGGGGGCATTTCACTCTATACAGATGGGATTGTATTTGTGGGAGACACACTTTTTGCCGGTTCCATCGGACGCACCGATTTTCCCGGCGGAGATTTTGACACCCTTATGTCAAGCATTAAAACGAAACTTTTCAAGATGAACGATGATGTAAGGGTCCTTTCAGGACATGGCCCGGAAACCAGCATTGGCAGTGAAAAGCGCTTTAATCCGTTTGTGGGCCAATTTTAATAATATTGGATAGTTTGGATTGAAAATTGACGATTTGAGAAAGGAAGCTTTTGTTCCTTTGCAAATCGCAAATATTTTGGCAATCACAAAATGTGAGGCTAATTCATTCCTACCGTCTGATAATCAATTTGGTTCTAAAGAATTGTTCATTAAGAGTGTCTTTGCTTGAACTTTTTGGTAAACAAGAGGAGATCTTGGGTCTTTAATAGTCCTGTTTTCTTCTATCCTTGATGCTTCTTCTATCAACACCACTGCGCTTATCATGGCCACTATAATTATCGTTGTCGTTCTGCCTGCGATCATACTTTACAATAATAATACCGTTTCTCATTTTTCTGCGCCTGTTTATGCTTTTTGCTCTGGAACCGGAGGTATTTTTAGCCATATCGCTTTTTCTTCGACGTCTGTTGATAAGCAAAGATTCATTCTGATGTGTATAAGTATGCCTATTTGTCTTCTTCATAATTGGCTGTTGATATGAGGAAAGAGACAGATCATCTTGACCAGATTCAGAGGCCAACTTAGTGGCTAATCCTCTGAAATTTTTGGTAATGTCTTTTCGCGGTGCAAATTGAGCAAGTGACTTTCCCTCATTTATGGCGGTTGATGTCGTTTGGTAATCATTGGGTATGGTCCAGAATATTTCTTTTTTAAATGAAGCTTTTGCATCTTCTATGGAAGTATTTAACTTTTCTAAATAACGATTGATAACGATCTTGATTTTTTCATCAGGAGGAAAACCTAAATCACGAATTGCTCTTAAAAGCTTATTCGTGATCGATATGCAAGGATAGCTTAAAATTGAAACAAGTAAAATGATGTCTGACAATTCCAGGTTTTTAAAAGAGATATCATCCAGGGGTTGGCCGCCGTCAATGATCACAAAATCAAACACTCTTCGCATAAGCATCAGTAAATGCTCAATAATTTCCGGAGTCACCTCGTTTTGGTCTTTCAAGCGACTTGAAGATGGAAGGACACAAACTCCCGAAGCATCAACGGACAGGATATTTTTTAAAAAAGTGTCATCCAGACGGGAAATAGTTTTGGTGATGTCACTCCAATTATATTCTGGCTTACTATCAAGGAAAAGAGGTAAATCACCAAACAGCAGGTTCATGTCAATCAATGCAACCGACTGAACCTCCTTCTTTTCTGCCAGGCTGACCGCCAAATTTACGGCAATCGTTGTTGTTCCAACCCCACCCTTACTACCGATGACCGTTATAATCTTTCCTTCCTTGAAAGACTCCTTGTTGGCTGCTTCCGATATCTTATCTTTTGCCATCGTCAATTCCTTTATCAGTATTTTAAAATTCGGCTCTGCCTGAAGAATCGCTGCAAGAGTTTGAAGTGAACTAAAGTTTAAAGTGAACTAAAGTTAAGGAATTCTGTCAATTATATAAAATCAGCGGAGCGAAGCGACACCATAACTTTAGGCACTTTTAACTCGTACGGTTTTGAGTAAACTATCCCCTTTCAGGGGTAACCCAAAGCCAGGCCCTATGGACCCGGATATTTACTATTAGTGTTGAAGTTGGGTAGCACTTATTTTCGGTAGTACTTATTTTAAAGAGCGCTTTACGTCTTATTAATTATTGCAGCATAAATCATGCCAAAATGATTAATTTAAATGCAATTATAATTATTCTAAATAGTTATATTTCCTAACACCATTAACATCATCGAATATTATGAACAATATCTACCTAATTTCTGTGAAAATTATTTCACAATTTTAAAATTTTTCATACGTTGGAATAATACAGATTGTAGAAAATTAAGTTGGGAAAGAACTGTCTGTTCTCGGTCGATAAAATGGATTTTGGCCAAATCATTCTTTACTTTGATCTCTTTGAATGGGGCATCGGTTTATCAGCCTTGTTTTTCTACTGCCGATTCTTTGTTTTACACAATGCACGATCAATAGCAGGGATAAGTTCCGCCAGATTGTTTTTCAATATGTAATCATGTGCACCAGCCTCCATAATCGCAACTGCATTTTCATACACAATCGCACCGGACACAATAATGAATGGCAAATCGAGCCTCTTCTCCTTGTACAGATCAAGCGCATCAAATGCACTAAAACCGGGCATGGAATTGTCGCATAGGATAACATCCCATGTTTGTTTTTCGAAGGCTTTCCTCATGGCTTCAGCCGTGTCAACCTGATCGTAAGTCGGGTTATAGCCTCCTTTTTTTAATTGGCGCACAAGCAGTAGGGCGTCATCTTCAGAGTCTTCAATGATCAATACGCGGATTGGCTTATTCATGAACTCTTTCTCCTGTGGTGGGGATTCGTTCAACCCCAACCAGTACCGACCCATGTGACCTATGATTTCAGAAAATTGGGATAATTCTGACGGTTTTCGTATAAAACTATTGACCCCCAAACTGTAACAATTCCTTAAATCCCGATCATCCTCGGATGAAGTAAAAGCAACCACAGGAAGCAAATCTGTCCGTTCATTGTTGCGCAAACGTTTTAATACTTCCAAGCCATCTAATTTTTGAAGACTCAAATCCAAAAAAATAACGCAAGGCATTTTGATCGTTTCACGGGCCGCATAGATCCCGTTTCCGAACAAATAGTCAAGCGCTTCGGTCCCATCCCTCGCAACCACCACCTTAGTTACAAAATTATTTTTTTGGAATGTACCGAGTACCAACCGTTCATCGTCGGGATTTTCTGTAACCAGCATGATTATTTTCTCATCTTTTTTACTTCTTCTGTCATCACCGCTACGTCTTTCAAGATCGTTGTAATTGGGATCATCTTTTTGCCTGCGATCATAATCCTTAACCATAATCCCATCCATAACTTTATCCCGACGGTCCTTAGTTTTTTGCCAAACATAAATTTTATTATCGTGACTCATATCTTTATCTCTATAAGTAGTGTTTGTGACTGAATCGACTTGCTAAAAATCATTGAAGGCACGTTATCATCTGATCTGAAATTTCATCTTTTTTGGAAAATGGCGGCAAAAATATCTTTTTCAGAGACAGCTCCTTGTCTTAAAATTTTTGGGGAATCTGTGGTAACATCTACCACGGTTGAACCGGTACCCCCTTTGAGTGTCCCTGCATCAATGATAAGATCAAGTTTGTCCGTAATCAAAGGATCCATGTTCGAAACCCGAGAACATCCGGAATTGCTGGTAATGTTGGCACTTGTGGCGGTTATAGGGCCTTGAACAGCATTTGTCAGAGCTAAAGCAACCGGATGTTCCGGCATGCGCACCCCGATTCTGTCTGTGCCGGCGGTAAGATTTACAGGCAGAGTATCTTTAGCCTCAAAAACAATTGTGACTGCACCCGGCCAGAAGCGTTCCATAATGCATGTTGCCCCATAAGGAATATTTCGCACCAGTCGGGTAAGATCATATTGCTTATCTATCAGCACCAGGAGCGGTTTATTATCAGGTCGCCGTTTTATCTCGAAGACTCTGTCCACGGCATCGGTATTAAAAGCATCTGCCCCCAGCCCGTAGAGATGCCTTGTAGGAAAAGAAATAACCCCGCCATTCCTAATTACAAGAACAGCCTCCATGATTAGATCATGTCTGGGATTTAACGGGTCAACTTGAAGAATCTTTAAGCTTGTTTGCTTTTTGATCAACCTGTTTTGCAAGTTCCTCTTT
>JAFDBA010000042.1 GCA_019313505.1 Deltaproteobacteria bacterium | reverse complement strand
TTGATGGCGTCGTAAAAAGTCAGGAATTCAACTATAGATGGCTAAGTAAAAAGGTTCATATACAAGGCGTAGTATTTTTTCAGGAACGAGGCCATACATGTAGTATGCCTAATGTCTGCAAAAATACTACAACGCAGTAGATGGGACTTTTTACGACGCCATCAAAATTTTATGCATTATATTTATATGATCTCATCAAGAAATCGCAAAATATGTGTCTGGATCCTTGGCATAATCTTTTTTGCCCAGAATCTATCTTTTGCCCAAGATGCCAGGTTAACAAACATCATTGTTACAAATACACGGGACGACCTTCTTGTTTACCTTAATGTTGAAGGTGCTTTTAGAGAAGAAATGGAAAAAGCTATATCAAGTGGTGTCCCCACCACATTTTCATTCTTCATTAGCCTTTACAAGGTGCGCAATTTATGGCTCGATAAAAAGATAGCTGATATAAAGGCCACAAATACCATCAAGTACAATAATTTGAAAGAAGAATTTGTTGTAAAACGATCCTGGGACGGTGGCAAACAACATGTTACACAATCTTTCCCGGAAGCCCGGAAATTAATGGCTGAAATTGACAGCCTGAAAGTTGTCTCTCTTGGCAAGCTTGAAAAAGGTGGGCATTATCAAATAAGAACTGAGGCTGAACTTAGCAAAGTAACCCTTCCTTTTTATCTGCATTATGTCTTCTTTTTTGTTTCACTATGGAACTTTGAAACTGATTTGTATACCATAGATTTCATCTACTAGATCGACCAGTTATCATGGGAAATAAAAGATATAAAAAGCCGGCATCTTATATCTCGGAAGAAGAGCGCAACAGAAGAAAACGCGAAGTCATTATTATTTTTGCCATCATTGCAGTGGTTGCCCTACTGACTTTTGCCGAGAACAGGATAATACATTTTGGAGCCGGCATCCCCATTTCCAATACAATCCTGATGTTTATATTGATCAACATCAACCTGCTGTTGCTTATCCTGCTAATATTTCTTGTCTTTAGAAATTTGGTAAAGCTTCTTTACGATAGAAAACGCAAAGTGATGGGCGCAAAGCTTCGAACGAAACTCGTGGTAGCTTTTATAACGCTTTCGCTTTTGCCGACCATTATACTTTTTTTCTTCTCCATCACCTTTATTACAAACAGTATTGAATTCTGGTTTAGCGCTCCTGTAGAAAAGGCTCTCGAAAATTCATTGCTTGTGGGCCGAAGTTTATATTGGCAAGCTGAAGAGAGCAGTCAGTTTTTTATGGAGAGAATATCATATCAGATAGAAACAAAAAAACTTTTGGATCCCGCAAAGAAAAAAGCACTTTCCCGTTACATTCAGGTTGTACAGCGAGAGTTTAACCTTAATGCCGTTGAACTTTATGACGCCAATGCAAATCGCCTTACATTTGCTCTTTCGCCAGAATTGGAAAATGCTCCTTTTGGGGTTGTTTCTGCTGATAATCTTCTAAAAGAAATGCCGCAAAAAGGTGTCAGGTCAATTTCTGAAAGTATGATAGCAGGAGAGCTAATAAGAACTATTGGAACCATCCCCTTTGGAGTAAAGCGTACTAATACAGAGGCGTTTGTTGTGTTAACCAGACTGATGCCGCCGGACCTTTCCGAAAATATGGTATCCATTTCAAGAGGTTTTGAAGAATACCAGCAGATAAAGCTTCTTAAGAAACCGATTCTGGTTACCTACTATATAACCCTTTCAATTGTGGGGCTTTTGGTTGTGTTTTGTGCTGTATGGTTTGGCTTCTTCCTGGCGAAAACGATCACCATACCGATCATGGAACTCGCTGAAGGAACCCACAGAGTTGCGGAAGGAGATTTGAGTTTCAGTATCGGCCTTGTGGCCGACGATGAAATCGGGAGCCTTGTTGATTCATTTAATAAAATGACCAGAGATTTGCGGATCGGCAGGGATCAACTGGAGCTTTCTGCTCGCCTTTTTCGAGAACAGAATGTTGAGATTGAAAAAAGACGGCAGTACATGGAAATCGTTCTTGAAAATGTCTCTGCCGGTGTAATTACCCTTGACGCAGGCGGGTTCATTTCCACGATCAACAAGTCGGCTGAAAAAATGTTGCACCTCAAGTCAGATGCAATCATCAATAAAAGTTATAAAAAACTTTTAGATGGACAGCTTCTGAATCTTGCCGAAGAATTCATGGAGAATCTTAAAACATCACGAAACCGTGCCGTGGAGTTACCGTTAAAACTGACCATAGGTGGAAGCCCTATGAGTTTTTTGATTCATATAAATGCCCTTAAAGATGACTCCGGTCAGCACGTGGGCATCGTAATGGTGTTTGATGATCTGACGGAACTTGAAAAGGCCCAGCGTATGGTTGCATGGCGTGAAGTCGCTCGCAGGATTGCACATGAAGTAAAAAATCCATTGACTCCGATATCGCTTTCAGCCCAGCGTCTTAAGCGAAAGTATTCCAAGGAGCTTAACCAGCCGGTTTTTGATGAATGTACACAGACAATCACTGATCAGGTAAAAATAATTCGAAATCTTGTGAACGAATTTTCAGCCTTTGCAAGATTTCCCACAGCAAATCCAAAGCCCTGCGATTTGCCGCCGATAATTGAAGAGACCCTGGCTCTTTACAAAGAGGGTCATCAAAATACTAATTTTGAGTTCAACATTATAGACGACATTCCACTTCTTAACCTTGATCGTCAACAGATCAAGCAGGCGATGATTAATCTTATTGACAATGCCGTTGTATCTGTAAAGAATGACGGCAGTATTTTGATTGCGTTAACCCATGATCCAATTTTAAAGATCGTGCGATTAGAAGTTACAGACAATGGAAAGGGCATTTCCGATGAAGATAAGACTCGGCTTTTTGAACCTTATTTTTCAACAAAAAAAGCCGGCATGGGTTTAGGGCTTGCGATTGTAAGCGCGATTGTCGCTGATCATAACGGCATGATACGTGTGCATGACAACCATCCGCGGGGTGCAAGATTTATTATAGAACTTCCTGTTTAAGGAGTTAAAGCATATGTTTCCTTCTATTTTGATTGTTGATGATGAACCTTCCATACTCCAATCTTTAAGCGGCCTCCTTTCAGACGAAGGCTTTGAGGTTTTAACCGCTGCCAATGGGTATGAAGCGTTGAAGATTGTTGATACTGCGTTCCCGGATCTTGTTTTGCTTGATATTTGGATGCCGGGCATTGACGGTATTGAAACATTAAAAGAGATAAAAAAGAACAATCCTTATATTCAGGTTATAATCATATCAGGACACGGGACAATAGAAACCGCTGTTAAAGCCACAAAACTTGGGGCATTCGACTTAATCGAAAAACCCCTTTCAATTGACAAAATCATTGTGGCGATTAACAATGCCTTAAATTTCAGGAGACTTGAAGAAGAAAACAGATACCTGCGCAAAAAGACTTTAGAAAAACACTCAATAACCGGAAACAGCCCTCCCATTGCAGCCCTGAAAAAACAGATCGCTGTTGCAGCCCCGACAGATGCATGGATACTTATTACAGGAGAAAACGGGACTGGAAAGGAGCTGGTTGCTCGCACCATACACCAGTTGAGCTCCCGTGCAGATTATCCCCTTATTAATGTCCATTGTGCCGCGATTCCGGAAGAACTTATTGAAAGCGAGCTGTTTGGCCAAGAAAAGGGGGCCTTTGCCGACTCTACAACAAAAAAGATCGGGAAATTTGAACTGGCCAACAATGGAACTATTTTTCTGGATGAAATCGGAGATATGAGCTTAAAGACCCAGTCCAAGATTCTTCGAGTATTGCAGGAAAAGCAGTTCCAGCGGGTTGGCGGAAGCAGAATATTGAGTGTAAATGTCAGGGTCATTGCATCCACTAATAAAGATCTTGAAAAGGAGATTGAAAAGGGCAATTTCAGAGAAGATGTTTACTATCGGCTGAATGTGATCCCCATAGAGGTCCCGTCTTTAAGGGATCGCCGTGAAGATATTCCTCTTCTTGTTGAAACCTTTTTTGCTGAATGTGCGAAACAGGATCGAAGTGAAAAAAAGCAAATTGCCCAGAAAACACTTGATATATTATGTAATTATTCCTGGCCGGGAAATGTCAGAGAGCTGAAGAATCTTGTTGAACGGCTTGCTATTATGGTGGAGAAAGACGTTATTGACGAATTCGATATACATGCTCCCTATAATCCGGGAACTGTGGACGAAAAGGCACCGATTGAATCACAGCTTTTTTTAAGCCATTCTTTGAAAAACGCTAAAAAAACTTTTGAAAGAGAATTTATCAAAAGAAAACTTTTGCAAAATAACAACAATATCACTACAACAGCTGAAGCAATTGGGGTTAAGCTAAGTTATTTACATAAAAAGCTCAAGAGCTTGAACATTTCTTAAAGCTAGTTTGTTCCTTCGTGCCTTTGTGGCAAATGTTTTTGGTTCCTGCTTGTCCGGGTTGGGTGCTAAATTATTCTTGAAAGGTATAGGATTGAGGATTATAAGCGGCAGCTTGAAAGGTAAAAAGCTGCATTCAGTTCAAGGTTCGACCATAAGACCGACCGCCGATCGATTGCGCGAATCAATCTTTGACATCCTTGCCTATCGAGTTCTTGAAGCCATGGTTCTTGACCTGTTTGCAGGGACCGGAGCCCTGGGTATCGAGGCGTTAAGCCGGGGAGCTAAATCGGCAGTATTTGTAGACAATAACCAGGGTGCATTATCTGTAATAAAGCGTAACATCAAATCGTGTTCTTTTGATAAAAATGCTACTATTATTAGATGGGACATAAAAAAAAAGTTGGGCTGTTTAAAATCGGCAAGCACGGTCTTTAATCTTGTCTTTTTAGATCCTCCCTATAACCAGAGCATGGTAAAACCGGCGTTGTTCAACCTTGATCATACAAGATCTCTGGAAAAAGGAGCCTGCATTGTTGTTGAGCACTCTCCCCTGGAGCCGATCCCGAAAGATATTTTGATGTTTGAGATTGCAGACCAGAGAAAATACGGGCAAACACTTATTTCATTTTTAAATTATATGGTATAGAAGGATTTTTTTTGACAGTCTCGTAAAAAGATCCAAATTCAAGACGCGCATATTCTGAGGCAAAACTTTTTTCTTTTCGCTACCAAGGTACCAAGACACCAAGAAAGAATAATAAAATCCTTGGTGTCTTTATGGGTTGGTGGCAAATATTGCTTGGTTCCGACTTGTCCGGGTTAGGGTACTAAAAAAGGACTGCTATAAATGAAAAACATTGCCATATATCCGGGATCCTTCGATCCTGTCACAAACGGTCATATTGATATTGCTGAAAGGGGACTTAAACTTTTTGACAAGATCATTGTGGCCATATTGCATAATCCGGTTAAAGATTTTCTTTTTACCGTTGAAGAGCGGGTGGAAATGCTTGAATCGAGTTTTGAAAATTATCCGGATATTACAGTGGAGACTTTTGACGGTCTTCTTGTGGATTATGCGGTCAGTCGGAACTGTATGGCCATTTTGCGTGGGATGCGTGCGGTATCTGATTTTGAATATGAGTTTCAGCTTGCGCTTATGAACCGCAAGTTAAAAAGAGAGGTTCAGACCGTTTTCCTGATGACCAGTTTGCGATGGATTTTTACCAGTTCATCAATAATAAAGGAAGCCGCACGGTTTGGCGGTGACATCACCAGTATGGTACCGCCCGTGGTCAACAGGAAATTAAAAGAAAAGTTCGGTATTGCTTCTTGAGTTGTTTTCCGTCTCTAACCTATCCCTGCTTTGGCATATAAATCAAAAAAATGATGGGTGGGGCCATAGCCCTTACCAATGGATAGAGAATGTTCTATAGCGCCGGTAATATATTCCTTGGCAAGTGATACGGCTTCAAAGAACGTTTTGCCCAGTGCAATATTCGCCGCAATGGCTGAAGAAAAAGTGCAGCCGGTACCATGGGTATTTTTCGTTTCCACCCTATGACTATGTAGTTCTTTATATTCCTTTCCATCATAAAGGACGTCCGTGGCCCGATCTTCTTCCAGATGCCCCCCTTTGACCACCACTTTTTTTGCCCCCAGGTTCAAGATTTTCTGTGCAGCGTTTTTCATTTCATCCACATTATTGATTTTTTTGCCGATGAGTGCTTCGGCTTCATAAATGTTTGGTGTAATGACTTCGGCCAGGGGAAAAAGATTGTCCACAAGGGCATCCTGGGCATTTTGATTCAGCAAGCGATATCCGCTTTTGGAGATCATCACCGGATCGAGCACCACAGGGGGCGGATTAACGGCCTTTAGCGCTCTTGCGATTGCCTTGATCAATTCAATGCCGGATACCATTCCTATTTTTACAGCATCGATCGTTACATCATCGAATAGACAAGTAATTTGATCATGTACAATTCGGGGCCCTATCTCCTGAATGTCATACACTTTTTGAGTATTTTGGACAGTAACGGCAGTAACGGCACTCATGCCAAAAACTCCATGGGCCTGAAATGTTTTTAGATCGGCCTGGATTCCGGCGCCGCCTGAAGAATCCGAACCCGCGATTGTAAGGGCGACTTTCATGATAACCTCCTACCTAAAATCTGTATCAATTGAAAAGTTACATGTGAACCCATCATCAGCATAAACATTATGCTGATAGATTTTCAAGATTAATTCTTTATAAAATATGACAGCCTCGTAAAAAGTTAAAATGCCTGTGCTTGTGTTACCATGGTTTTGTGCTTGACATACATATACCGGCACACTATTTTTTTAAGAGCAATAGTAACAAAAGGACCTGCTAATATGGAAAGCTTATCAAAAAAAGACTGCCATAGAATTAAAAAAAATCATGGAGCAGGCACAACGCTTATAAACAGGTTCAAAATCCAAACGATTTAATTCGATATTTTCGCCCGAATCATACTCGTGAAATATCCGGCCTAAATCTCGAAATACATAATCAAGAGGACAGGCTATTACAGTGAATTTAAAAGATATCGGTGAATTCGGTTTTATCAAAAGAATTAGCCGGGGCTGTCTAATTCGTCCTCAAAATGTTATAAAAGCAATAGGCGATGATGCCGCTGCCTTTCTTCCGGAACCCGGCGAAACCATACTTGTCACGACCGATTTGCTTGTTGAACGGATCCATTTTTTAAAAGATGCGACTTCTGGATTTAACTTGGGATATAAAGCGTTATCCGTCAACCTGAGCGATATTGCCGCAATGGGTGGAATCGCTCGTGAAGCATTCATCAGTATTGCCGTTCCTGAAAACTGCACCTTAGATTTTCTTGAAGATCTGTATAAGGGGATGAAAAGACTGGCCGCCGAATTTGGCGTTAATCTTCTTGGCGGTGACACGACCCGTTCGAAAACGGATTTAATCATAAATGTCTCGCTTATAGGATCTGCATCTGAAAAAGAAATATTGTACCGTAATACTGCTCAACAGGGCGATATAATCTGTTCAACCGGTTTTTTAGGAGACAGCAGGGCAGGATTCCACTTGATAACAAATGATATCAAAGGGGATTCCAACGAATTGAAACCGCTGCTTGACGCCCATTTCATGCCAAAACCGTATCTACGGGAAGGTCGATTTCTCGTGCGTCAGAGCGGCGTTCATGCGGCAATTGATGTTAGTGACGGGCTCAGTTCCGATATTGGTCACATCGCCGAGCAGAGCAACGTGGGCATACGTTTGTATTCTGAAAAAATCCCTGTTTCCGACAACCTGGAAAAGTTTTGTGCCCGGTTTGATTTTGATCCAGTTGAATATGCCCTTGCCGGTGGTGAAGATTATACCTTGTTGTGCACCATATCACCGGATAAGATGGATCATGTTGCAGCTAATTACGTAAAGAGGTTCCGGAACCCTCTTTATCAGATTGGCGAAATAACCGATTCGGGGAAGATGGAACTGATCCTTTCAGACGGTCAGATAAGATCCTTTGCGCCTTCAGGCTGGGACCATTTCGAAAAAATTTAATGCAGATTTTAGGTTTAATCTTTTAGGCCAATCGAACTGTCTGGCTGTATGTTTTGGCCTGAAAAACGTACAGCTTCAGCACTGTCAGGATAAACGGCGGTTATTTTAATCTCGCCTGTTTTAAGACCGGGTATAAAGAACTTCTGCCCTTTTGCTCCCTTAAATACGCCGCTGCTGTCATAAACTTCAAATATATCACCCAGCTTTATCCCCACTTTTTCCCCGGAAGCAATAACAACTTTTTCTCCTAAGATTGATGTAATGTATCCTTTCCAGGGCTGTAAGACGATCGCATAACAGATCTGGTCTCCCATGTCGACAGCAATAGATTTCAAAGCATCATGTATTATATCGGTCCTGATTCCACGAGCCAGGTTGGTTGATTCAACATATTCCTCCTCGATCTCGATTTCGTGCATATAACTCTTATCAAATAGTTTTGCGCCGGTCAGGGTATCGTATACCTCAACATTTACCCGGACTTGGACAAAGTTGTAAACATCTTTGAACCACAGGATTCCTCGTTGCTTTTTATGATTTTTGATATCTATAAATGAGCCGGTTACAATTGCATTCAAACCTAACTGCCTTCCTGCTTTGGCAAGATAAAAGTCGTCGATCTCCCCGGATGCCTGCCTGGTCAGGTTTACAAGACAATCAGGATAGTCTGGATCATCCGGCTCTGACAGAAGAATATCCTTGCATGACATCTTCATTGCTTTCACTAGCGCTTTAGTGAAACTTTCCTCTAATCCTTTACCAGAAAAAGCGGTTTTGTTTTCAAACAACGCGATGGCCACCCTTTTTTTCAAATCTCCATCCGGAGCCTTGTAATCTCGGACAATCCTTTTTGTCTTTTTTTTCATGTTGGAGTAAGTAGAACATCCGGTAATAAGAAGAATACAAAACGGCAAAAACAAAATCCATGCAAACATATGAATCTTTACATAAAAAGCTTTAATTTTTTTATTCATTATTTTTTCCTTGGAATACGGCACTGACGGTGGTGGTAATTCCGCCTCTCGCTGTAAAATCTCCGGTAATTTCCATGAACTTGGGTTCCAGTACAGAAACCAGGTCATCCAGAATCCGATTGACCAGGCTCTCGTAAAAAATCCCCACGTTCCTGTATTGCAACAAGTAATATTTCAACGATTTTAATTCAACGATTTTAGTATCCGGCCGGTACTTGATTGTTATACAGCCCACATCGGGAAGTCCGGACATTGGACACAAAGATGTATATTCCGGCTGTTTAATTGTAATGTCAATGTCTCGTCGGGACCTAAATTCATATTCTATGCAATCCAGTACGTCGGCTTTAACTGTATCAGGACTCTTGATATTATATTGTATCTTTTTTTCATTGAACGTTGACATTGTTTGTTTTCTCCACTTTACAGGGCGCAAAACTTTAAACGTAATTTCTGCATTTACAGGTTTTAATAATTAATAAAATGTTTCGTGTCAAATAGACTGTCAAAATTTTTTACTACCCTGACAATAAAGCGGCGGGGGAGAATCTTGACACCAGCAATTTATTCTGCTAACAGATCAAAATAATTAATAAAACTAAAAAGGAGTGTTATATGGGCTCAATCGATGAGTTGATTCTCAGAGCAACAAAAGAAATTGTCGTTAAATTTATTGAGACCGGACGGGTGGGCCCCGCCGGTTTCCATGAAACGTTCAAAACCGTTTACAGCACTGTCGAAGAAATAGCCAGGGGTTCACAAAAAACCCCTGAACAAGATACCGCAGAAACCGACTCGTAACATATCCTGATTTATGAGTCTCTGGATAATATCAATATTCGTTGTATTTCTTTGAAATTCTTGGCTTATCCATGCCTTTCATTTATTGGTAAGCGGCAACGCTGAAACTTATACCGCGATTTGGGCTACTGTAAAGGTGTCCGGCTATTCCATCGGATGCAGCCTGCTCATAGGGATACCGCTTGGATTTTGTCTCGGCTATTTCGACTTCACCGGAAAAAAACCGATCAGAACACTTGTCGATACGATGATGGTACTGCCGACTGTGTTTATCGGTTTGCTCGTTTATGCATTCCTGACCCGCCGCAGTCTGCTTGGAGACTTCGGGATGAACCAAACCAACTCATTGAACCTTTTTCAAAGGTTTCTCGTTGTTTACAAATTGACTGTCTGGTTTCTTTCTGATATCCTAATAGCAATTGTGGCTGATTAAAGCCTGTTTCAATTAGTCTAACATTCCAATAGTGATCGAAGCGAGCTAACTTGTTGAGAAGTTACTGATTTTTAGCATAACGTTCCGTTTTAAAAACAGTATGCAATTTTTGAACTATCAATTTTTACGAAACGGTTTGGCTTTTTCCGTCCTTATTCAAAACAGATCCTTTGGGGATTCAGTATTGTGAAGCTGACTATTT
Organism: Deltaproteobacteria bacterium; assembly: GCA_019313505.1. GTDB lineage: Bacteria > Desulfobacterota > Desulfobacteria > Desulfobacterales > UBA11574 > S5133MH16. The sequence goes on along the minus strand of JAFDBA010000042.1, from coordinate 2,944 downwards.
ATAAAAAAATGATGCTCGGTTTCGGCGCCATTATCATAATAATGATCATTACAAGCACCTATATTCTGCTCGAGCTGAATACTGTTTCAAATGAGGCTAAAATTACCCTTACTTCTAATGTCCAGGTAGTGGATCTTGCCAAGCAACTGTATGCCATACTCCAAGATGAAAACGGCTATGCCCAGAAATATCTTATCTCCCGTGATGAAACCTATTTTTCCCTGTTCGTTACAACAAGCCGGCGATTTGACCAATACTTGAGTTCATTGCTTAAAGCCCAGTCTGACGAAGTAGAGCGTTCCCTTACCAGGAACATGCGCCAGGCACATGAATCATTTGTTGCCAGCATGCAAAGCGAAAGAGATAGTCAAGAGTTGGGTTACAATCGGGTACGCGACAACCTGAGGTCGGACAGCCTGAAAACCCTGTCCAGATCTATTGATCATCTTATCAGCACCAATCGGGTTTCTATTGGTAATGCCATGTCCAGAATAGAAACAACGACAAACCGTTCCGCCAGAGTAGCACTGTTGTTGATCGTTGGAACCCTGCTGACCGCTATCTCTGCCGCCCTGATTATTACCCGTACCATCACCCACCCTATAGACGACCTTATACGAGGGACTGAGCAGATTGCGCGGGGTAGATTTGAGCAGGTCAGAGTCTCTTCTAATGATGAAATCGCCTTGCTTGCCCATGCAGTTAATGACATGAGCATCAAAATCAAGAATATAAATAAACGTAGAACCCAAATGATGCAGCAGATTTCGCACGAGCTTCAAACCCCTTTACAGGTGATGCTCTCTACACACGATATTTTGAAAAGCCAAACTTCGGGCCCGTTGAATGATGAACAGATCCAGATGCTTGACACTATTCGCAGGGGAATTAAAAAATTGGCGGGCTTCAGCAAACAATATCTTGATCTTGCAAAGATTGATTCCGGCATGATGAAATACTATATGGAATGGTCAGATCTTCTCCAGATCATTAAACCTATTGTTGAAGATGCAAAGCTCGTTGCTACACATAAGAATATAACTGTAGACTTGACTTCACTTGATGCCCCTAAAGTTAGGGTGGATGCACAAAAAATATCTATCGTTGTCAGCAACCTGCTCAGTAACGCAATCAAATACACACAAAACGATGGGATGGTCAGAGTGACAATAGGCCCATGCACCATGGGTGCACGTGTAGAGGTTCAGGACTCGGGAATCGGAATCACTCCAGAGGAACTCCCCAAAATATTTACACGATTTTATCAGGCCGGCAATACAGGCAGAATAAGGAGCAGAGGAATCGGAGTGGGTTTAGCTCTTGTAAAAGCATTTACAGAAGGGCACAGCGGCAAAATTTATGCCGAAAGTACCGTTGACGGCGGTTCGACATTTACGGTTGAACTGCCGGTCTCGCCTGAGGAGTTCCAAGGCCCGGTAATATCCGCATATACTCAGGAATAAGGACTTGCTCATGGAAGGTCGTAATGTAATAGCCATAATTTTATGCTTTCTTCTTGCCGGTTGTTTGCCACAATTCCATGGTTTCAAACTTGAATCGCAGGCTAGGAGTCATATGGAAAGCGCTGCTGCGCTGGAGGATTCATCATCGTATCACCAAGCCGCACAGGAGTACGCGATTGTGGCCGAACGTTATCCTTCCACAAGCTATTATAAACATGCAGTTTGGAAGGCTGCATTGCTCAATATTCATCCGTCCAACTTAAAAATCGATTACAGCACGGCACTTTTTTGGATGAAAGTCTATCTCGGACTGTCGCTATCCTCTAAGGAGAAAGAAGATGCAACATTATACGTTGCCATGCTGGAACGTATTAATGGTTTGCAAACCGAACTTTCCTCTCTTGTTGCAGTTACTCGGAAACAGTCCAACGATATAATGACCGACGCCCAACGGCTGAAGGAATTAGAAGCTGAACTGGAACAGGCCCGGGATGAGCTTAAGAAAATGAAAGAAGTGGATGTGCGGATGCAACGGAGCAGGGATAAAAGTAATAGCAGCGAATCTATCGCATTGGCTCAAAAGACCTCGGAACTTAACAATGCTGAAGACAATACCCAGCAATTAAACACAAACAATGCCCTTAAACCTCAAGATTTTTATCCTTATACGATTCAAGTCAGTTCTCATAAGAATAAAGATGCATCTATTCGGGAAGCAATGGAATCAAGAAACAAAGGTGATTCCGGATTCGTTTCCCATGTATATGTTCCCGGAAAGGGAAATTGGTATCGTATATTCATCGGATTTTATCGGACCGTTGAAGAAGCGGAAAAAACCGCCGATGAATTAAAAAAGCAAGGGTATCGCCATGCTTTTGTGGTTAAGATGCCCTTTGCCATTCAGATCGGGCTTTCTTTTAAAGATAAAGAACTAAAAAAACTTGAGGCTGCTCTTCGATCACAAGGATACCTGGCTTACAGCGTACTGGACAGATTATACAATAATAAAATAAGACTCCTGGTCGGAGCCTTCCGCACAGCAAAAGAGGCTGCAATGCTCGCCAAAGAGCTACAAAGAGAAGGATTCAAGCCAGAAGTGGTCCGGCGTTAAATAGTTGCTGAGAGACTTTTACAAAACGTTCAATTTTGCCCAATTCCGGCGTCAGTCTCAAATTTTAATCCTCAAAATACTCAATGTATTCCTGTGGTTAAAATTGTCGTAATTTTTTTCGTGAAATGATGAAATTGTCTTGTTTTCAAATGCAAAATAATTTATATCAATCTTTGAATTTGTAGATCATTTGTAAATGCCGGAGTGGTGAAATTGGTAGACGCACGGGACTCAAAATCCCGCGGGGGCAACCCCGTGTCGGTTCGATTCCGACCTCCGGCACCAGTCATAAGTCAACTGTTATCAGTTGGTTACATGGAAGCCTCTTGGGTACCGCCAAGGGGCTTTTTTATGCCAAAGTTTACGATGT
>JAFDBA010000197.1 GCA_019313505.1 Deltaproteobacteria bacterium | reverse complement strand
AGGGGGATAGCGTCTTTTCTGCGCTCGAGCAATTTCATTTTTAATCTTACACGATTTAATTGATCCGGACCTTGGTTCAATATATTTATCAGTTCGTTTATGTCATCAGTTTTTTCAATAAGAATGGCTTCATCCCTCCCACGGTTGATCAGTTGATTTGTTATTTTCGACACCTCGATCGCCAGTTCAGGCATCAGCAAGTTGCTGTATAAAAACCGAGGCGCCGATATTTCATGTACAGTGTGCTTTTGAAAAAATGATTCGTTAATTGACGGATCGCCATAATCAATCATATCACGTGGGGGAAGAATGGAATGGGAAACTTTTGAATTACGATGGTTATTTAATATATTTTCCCCATAGTAACATTTTTTATATTTTTTCCCACTACCGCAAGGGCACGGGTCATTTCTACCGACTTTTCTTCCCTTCATCTGATTTGATCCTCTGTTTATTATATCAATTTCAACGATTGAAGTTTGATGGAATTGTTCAATTCAAGGGACAATATACCTGTTTCCCGAAGAAAAAAGGCAATAATATGTATCCTGATTTCCCCTTCGATTCCTTTCCCCGCTTTCCGCCGTCCGGGCCACAGCCGCTTTGGCTTTTTTTATTGCTTCTTCAAATCCCGCAAATATTCCACCAAAGAATGTACACAGGTGGAAGGATTTTCGGTACCGGAAGTTTGATGGTATTGTTCGACACTGTGGGCATTCGTAATGGCGTTATCCAGTTTATCCTGTATTTTATTAAAAATATCCTGATCGCCCTTTTGGTATGCAGGAAGGTGGTTTTTCAATTCTTCGATAACCCTGGAACAGACGGAATCACCGACAGGCGCATCGAAAGGCCTGGTGGTGTACGCAAAATGCAGCAATAGCCAAAACTCAAAACAGGGAACCGAAGGAATGGCGAAAATTTTACTTCCTTTGCCCAGCCTGGCCCGGCGCACCTTATCCAGGGCCGCATTGTATGTTGTATGCCTGTCTCGGTCAAAGACGCAATAGACGCGATCAAATTCCTGTTCTTGTCGAAAAGTTTCAATGGCAAAATCCACAACGCTGAGAGGATCTGACCCACAACCACAAATTCTCACGTTGGCGTTGCTTAACCGGAATGCCTTTTTCAATTCAGTAAAATAATTTGGTTCGGTCTTTCCCCCCTCACAGACAATGAGTATGACATCATATGGGGCCTTCGTTGCCCGCCGGCGACGCAATAACTTGGCCTTACGCTCTTTCCTCTTGTGAAACAGGTTATCAGTGCCCATCAAAACCTCAATTCGCCTGGAAACGGTAAAGCGCCATACCTGCCGTATAAATAGCCTTTTTGCAGGGCCTCGCCCTTGCGTGGCTTATAATCCGATAGCGGATAGAGACGGGTGGCATTTTCAGCATCCTTTTCAACAAACCACACCTGATCCCGGCGCATGAGAGTTTGATCAAGAACCGTGGTATCATGAGTAGTAAAAACCGACTGGGCGTTGTGTCGATTTGTTTCAGGGTTATGGAACAGGTTCAAAAGAAACCGGACCATGATCGGATGCAGGCTTGTATCCAGTTCGTCCACAAAGAAAACAAAACCGTTATCCAGGACATCCAGCCATGGGCCGGCCAGGGCAAAAAGCTTGCGGGTACCGGCGGACTCTTCGTTGAATTCAAGAGGCACATCTTCGCCATTCTCAGAAGATGGATGCATGAAAAACAGCCGTGTCAGTTTCTTTCCTTTATGGTCTTTAGCGATTTCTTCCTTAATACTTTGCGGCATATCGGGGGGCAGATCGTCCATGGAAAAATCCTTTTTCTCCAGAGAAATATCTGTAATAGACAAATCTGCCGCATTCATAAACTTGAGAATTTTCTTTTTTTTCTCTTCTTTTTCACATTCGTCAGTGCTGAATCCTGGAGAGATGTTTGCTCCCTGACCGATAACATGCAGTTTACGGTCAAACCAGTTGAAAACCGGCTTAACCTGTTCATTGTTCAACTGAATCGCTGTTGAAAGAAAAAGCGCGTTGCTACGGGTCGCCTCCTGCCAGACCTTGCGGCGTCCGGTGAATTTAGGCCCAAAATACCAGATATCCTTTTGGGTCTCAGAGTCTAAGTTTCGCTCAAACCACTTTTGCGCCCTGCCTTCGGGGAAGGCAAACAACCATTCCCCCGTCACTCTTTCGGAAGTTACGGCAAAACCATACTGGTACCGGATACCATCCTGGATGAACAGGACTTCAAACTCGGAAGGATTTTGGCTGCTTTGCCGGTTAAACAGAAACGGTGTTGCGTCAATTTTCTCGCCTTCCTGGCTTTCTTTGGCTGAAGACAAGACAAATCCCTTCATAAAAGCAATGGCTTGGACTAGATTGCTTTTGCCGGCAGCGTTTGGGCCGTAAACGACGGCAGAGCGAAGAAGGCGTGGCAAGCTTGATACAGGTGAGACGAAACTGTTCTCTTCCTGCAATTCGGCAGCGGTGTTTGCCGCCAGTGTTAGCGACTGGGTTGTCAAGAAAGATCGATAATTGGTGACACTAAATTCAATAAGCATGATAAACTCCTTTAAATTAATTTAGTGCCCATTATTGCATAAAAAATGCAAAAATCAAGACAAAACTGCGTTGTATCAATCCGTATTATTCAACGGCAAACGCCTTTCTTAAAAACCTATCCAAAACATCCGTCTTTGTCTCGCCTGCCTGCTCCGGCCGCAGGTTAAACTTATTCAGCCTTAAAAAGCGGTAGCCGTAGCTCTCAAGCTCTATCTGGCGGCTGATGTCATAATCAAGGTACTCCTGGAAAAATTATGTTTGGTTACAATGTCGGGGTTTTTGGTGTGATATTCCACGCCGTCATATTCCAGGATCAGGGCCTGCTCTTTGCCGCCTTTTGAAAAGGTTATGAGAAAATCCACCCTGTATTTCGGTATCTGCTTTGCGTAAAAGCTGCAAAATAATTGAGGACACTTTCAGAGAGTTTATTTGCACTTTTTTTGTTTTGCATGGGTGTGACTAACTTATGATGAAAAAATAAAGATTACTGACTACACCTTTATCAAAATAAGCTAAAAATAGTTACTTAGTCAATAAATTTATTAGACATTTTCAATATTTAAAGTTGAATAAAAAATGAAAAGGATTCCGATGGGGAAATTATAGAAATGGAAAAAAATAATCAAAAAAGGCTAATGAAAAAAATCTTTTTTATAAATCTTTTTGATTTTTTCATAAAACTTTTGGGCCAAAATTATTAGAGTAATTTAATCTGAAAATATTTTGCAGCAATAAAAATATGATTTCATTTTTTTCCCATTTTGATTAATTCATCATCGAGAAGAATCTTACAATATCGACAGAGCTGGTCTGATTTTCGGTCGGCAGTAATGCATGATGCAGGATTTATCCCGGCAATGGCGAAGATTGAACGTATGCCCCAGTTCATGAATCGCCTCCTTGAGCATCCGTTCTTCAAAGCCTGATTCGATATTCATCGGAGTCAGATTTTCTTGAAGCCTGTGAGTTGACACAATACAAGCCTTTCCCCCCAACTGTGCTTCACCATAAACATGGGTCAGAATCGGGATAAAAAGGTCCACATTGGTGATGGCAATGACCTTAATTGCCTGGAGAGGTGCTGTGTCCGCCAGTTTTTCGAGAATGGCCGTGGAATGATATTGATTTCGGTTCGGATCAAAGGCGAAGTCCACATTCTGCAAAAGGGAATTTATCCGTGCCTGGAAGCCTAGAATCCGCTGTATTTCCCTGCCGATTGATTTGTAAATACCGGAATACGTATTTTCCACAGGCGAAATGATAATTTCTTGTGAGCCCTTTATAAAGCCCCCCATTTTAATAAGCCTGTTTATTTATTAATACTATAGCGTTTAATTTTACTGTATAATGTGGAGCGGTCAATCCCCAGGATTTTGGAACTCTTTGAAACATTCCATTCATTTTCATTGAGTATCTGAGTAATATGAGCTTTCTCAATCTCTTTAAGGGAATTTTGTGGTGTCGAAATACGGTGTTCAGGTTTAAAAATGGGTAGATCTTCAGGCAGGATGTGGCGACTTTTACTGACCACAACCGCCCGTTCTATGGCATTTTCCAGTTCCCTGACGTTCCCCGGCCATTCATAGAGCATCATTTCATCCATGGCTTCCCGGTTGATGTGGTCTATGGGTTTATTGGTTTCCTGAGAAAAACGGCGAAGAAAATGTTCGGCCAGAAGTGGAATATCTTCTTTGCGCTCACGAAGCGGCGGCATTATAAAAGAAATTACGTTCAGTCGATAGTAAAAATCTTCACGAAAAATCCCTTCTTTGATGGCATCTTCGAGATTCCTATTGCTGGCTGCGATGACCCGAAAATCCGATTTGAGGGGCTGGGTCCCTCCCACCCTATAGAATACACGGTCTTCCAGTACCCGCAAAAGGTCGATCTGCATTCTCATGCTGATCTCTCCGATTTCATCCAAAAAGAGGGTGCCCCCATGGGATATTTCCAAACGACCTTTTTTGGTTTCTTTGGCATCGGTAAATGCTCCCTTTTGATGGCCGAAAAGTTCGCTTTCCATGAGATGTTCTGGAATGGCGCCGCAGTTGACAACCACAAAGGGACCTTCACAGCGGGGACTGTTCGTATGAATAGCCTTGGCTGCCAACCCTTTACCGGTTCCGGTCTCACCGGTTATCAGAACTGTTGAGTTTCTGGGTGCAACATCCATAATAAGATCAAAAATTTCCTGCATGGGTCTGGATTGGCCGATCATGCTCTCAAAACGGGTTCGATCCTTAACCTGGGATTTTAAATAAACATTTTCCCGGATCCGGGCTTGATCTCTGATGATTTTTTCTATGATAATGCCCAGTTCATCGGGATCAAAGGGTTTAAGTAGATAATCATAAGCTCCGTTTTTCATGGCTTCAATAGCAGTGGAGATTGAACCGTAGGCCGTGATCATGACCACGGCCACGTCAGGATCATTTTCTTTAACGTATTTTAAAACATCCAGCCCGCTCATCCCTTCCATCTTGATATCAACAAGAAGGATATCATACAGGGTATCCTTTAATTTTTCCAGGGCCGCTTCACCGCTGGCCACCGTATCGATAGCATGGCCGTCCCGTTCAAGCCATCCGGCCAGAGATTCCCGCATGATGTGTTCGTCATCAACGATAAGGATTTTGGTTTCGATCATTGACACCTCCGGCCACTTCAGTTTTATATAAAGGGTGTTTCAAAGGAATTTCGATTGTAAAGGTGGCGCCGTTTTTTTTATTTGATTTAACACTGATGGCGCCGCTATGTTCCTTAATAATTCCATATGCCACAGACAGGCCGAGGCCCACCCCTTTTCCTTTCTTTTTGGTTGTAAAAAAAGGCTCAAAAAGTTTTGAAAGATTTTCATCCGGTATTCCCACCCCGGTATCTTTAAAAGAAATGATGATTTTATCGTTTTCTGCAGAATAAGCTGTTGACAGGGTTAATGTACCGCCGCCGGATTCCATCGCTTCCGCAGCATTGGAAACAAAATTCATAAAAACCTGTTGAAGCTGATCTTCCGATCCGAAATAATCGGGCAGGTTGCGATCAAAATGTTTTTTAACCTTTGAGCGGTTGAGTTTAAGAAGGTTGGAATTCAATAAAAGGGTTTTTTCAATAAGCCGGTTGATGTTGACATGTTTGGGTTTTAATCTGGATTGTCTGGAAAAGGTTAGAAGATTGGAAACAATCCGGCTGATTCTACGGGTTTCTGTTTCCATCAGATCCAGGTATCGGACAAATTGACCCATTTCTTTTTGATTAACAGGTCCTTCATTAACGATACGTTTAATCAGCAGAATAAGATTTAAAATTCCCGCATTGGGATTGTTGATTTCATGAACCACGGAAGCGGCCAGTTTGCCCAGGGACGCCATTTTACTCTGCTGGATCAATTCATTGTGGGTTTTTTTTAACTGGCGGGTTCTTTCTTCAACCATCTGCTCCAGACGCTTGGTGATTTTCTCTTCTTCTTTTTTACGTTCTGTTATATCTCTGCTAATTTCAATGAACCTGGAAATTTTGCCGTCTTTTTCCCAGATCGGGGAAATGGTAATTTCAATGTAACGCCGCTCTCCATTATGGTTGAATCGGGTCATGACCTTGGTCACCGGCCTTTTATTGTCAAGCACCTTTTTTAAAGGGCAGACAATATCATCAAAGCTGCACGGCGTATTACTTTTCTGATAGACTTCGTGGCATTTTTTCCCGATCACCTCATCGCGGGTATAACACATCTTGTTCAAAAACGTCTCATTGACATCAATAATTTTTTTATCCGGTGTTATAACGAGGATAAATTCCTGGATGCCGTTAAGGATGGTTTCCATTTCTTTGGTTCGTTCTCTTAATTTTTGCTCCTCAATTCCGATGGCTTTCCAGAAAATCTTAAAAACATCATATGCCATCAGGCGAATATGGGGGGGGCGGGTTTTGAGAATATCATTGAAAATGTCGGGGTCGGGAGTAAGAATAATGATAATATTTATATGGTATTCGGGTTCATATAACTGGTTATAATTATTGAAGGTCAGCAGTCCCCTGTCTTTGGCGGCGACAATGCCCGGACTTTTGAAATCAGGATCAGCAACGGCAACGATGGAAGCGTTGATACCTTCCTCCTGACCATGAAATGAGGTTTTTTCAAGAAGCTCTTTGCAGAATTTCCCGCCACCCACAAGGGCGATATTCATTATTGAGGAAGTAAAATCAGACATAATTTACTCTCTTGTTCTGACTGGAACGCAACCCGAACCGCTTCATTCTGTTCCAGATGGTCACCCGTGTAACTCCAAGGATTCTGGCCCCTTCGGATCAATTGCCATTTTATCTACCTTCGTGGAAAAATTGCAAGTTTAAAAAATTTAAAACACATCATTTCATTGGCCGCAATGATAATGACTTAACATAAACATATATACCAAACTGTCTAAATCGGACTTTTTACAAAGGTCTCGTTTTGTTAATGGTCATGATAAATGTTCTCTTTGCAGATTAATCTATTCTATATAATTTAAGCCCTAATAATGTGGGATTTTTCAATTTGTGCAAGGGGCAAAATATCTTCGGATACCGACTGGATTAAACACTTTGATATTGATTTGCGCTTTCTTAGATGCTCGGGAAGAAAATCTGATGAAATTGGTTTCCCCTGTGCCAGATTTACAGCGGACTGGATGATCGATCTGAGTTCTCTAACATTTCCGGGATAGTCATACTCCATAAGCAGACACAGGGTCTCTTCCCCAATGTTTTGATTTTTAGCGGAACCGCCGTAATCTTGTAAAAATTTACCGGCCAACAGCGGAATATCCTCTTTTCTTTCTCTCAAAGGAGGCAGGTGAAGCCATCCCCCCCGGATACGGTAATATAAATCTTTTCGAAAAACTTTTTTAGCCATCATCTTTTCCAGATCTTCGTTGGTCGCTGCGATGAATCGTACGTCCGCTTTCTGATGAACATTGGTCCCCAGTTTAAAGTATTCTCCATCCTGTAAAACGCGCAAAAGTTTACCCTGCAGCTCAATGGGGAGATTACCTATCTCATCTAAAAACATGGTGCCGCGATTTGTGTATTCCAGATAGCCGGTGCGATCATTTTGAGCGCCGGTAAAAGCTCCTTTAGTGTGACCGAAAAATTCAGCTTCAAAAAGGCTGCCGGTGAGGGAGGCCATATTGACGGGTGTAAGGGGATATTTTGATCTGGGGCTCGCGGAATGAATTGCCCATGCCAGAAGTTCCTTACCGGTTCCGCTTTCACCTGTAATTAAAAGAGGAACATCACTATCGGCATGCAATTCCGCCTCCTTTAAAACTCTTAGAACCTTTTGGGACCGGGTTATAATCGGTTTGAAAGGTTTTGTGTTCACCAGTTGGGGCAACGTTTGGCTTTTTTCTATATCCAGAATATCAAGTAGACGCTTTTTTTCCATGGCTCGTTTCATGGAAAATATAAGGTCCCCCTGGGAGACAGGCTTTACAAGATAGTCATAAGCACCTTTGTTTAAACATTCCACTGCAATTCTGGCCTCGTTAACGGCGGTAGCCATAATGCATTCGGTTCTCGGACTTATGTTTTTTATTATTTCAAGCAGTGCAAGCCCGTCCATTTCCGGCATGGTCATATCGACCAGCGCAATATCGAAAACCTTCCCTTCTTCAAAAAGAGACGCCGCTTTCATGGGATTGTCTTCGGTGCGTATGTTTTTAAATCCGGACTTTTGCAAATGCCCTTTGATGATTTCAAGAAAATCGATATCATCATCGATAATAATTATTTGATTTTGCATCCATATATCCTTCTCATTAATTTTAACCGCGAATAAACGCAAATAAACATAAAATAATATATAATAGAAAGTTACAAACTGCAGCGCAACGCAGAAGTTGGACTTTTTACGAAACCGTCAAGTAATGAGTTTGTAAATTTCTTATATAAACGTTCATTCGTGTTCATTTACGGTTGAGAAATATCTTTTATACCTGAATTTATTGAAATGTTACTCGACACTCTACGAGACCGCTGATTTTGGAATGTTGTGTTTGGTGCGATTATGTTCAGGCCGCTATTCCAAAAGGGACTATTCCAAAATGGCACAAATCGTTATCCAACCACTAATTTGCCCTCTACATGTATAGCACATGTGCCAAACTGGCACAATAGCTCCGTGAAATCAAATCTTAATAATTTTTGGGCCATCGCAAAAAACCTCATCTAATTATTTGATATAATAATTGTTTTCTTAAAATTTATCTCGATTATTTCCTCCCGGCACAGTTGTTGCTCATGTTACATCTGAAAACTTATCTATTCATTAGTCAACAGACTCATTCATTAGCTGTTTTTTGTTATTTTTGTGTAAAAATCGGAGGTAGTCATATGAATTTGAAAAGCAAATTCGAAGCAGGGGAATTTGCTGTCCTTGCGGAAATGGAGCCACCAAAAGGGGTAGATGTTTCCACCATGGTGACCAATGCCATGAGAGTCAAGGGGGAGGTAGATGCCTTTGTAGTGCCGGAAATGAGTAATGCCGTTATGCGCATGAGTTCCCTGGGCGGGGCCATGATTTTACAGTCAAAAGGTATGGAGACGGTAATACAGCTCAATTGTCGGGACAGAAACAGGATCGCTCTCCAGGCGGATCTCCTTTCAGCCTTTGGTTGCGGCATCGCCAATGTAATGACAGTTGCGGGAGAAGAAACAAGCTTTGGCGATCATCATCAGGCAAGATCGGTGTATGACATAGACCTTCTGGAATTACTCAGAGCGATTACAGGTCTTCAACAGGGAAAGGACATGGCCGGAATCGATCTTTCAGGCTCTCCAAACTTTCTCGTTGGTTCTACGGTTGATGCAGGTGCCAAGGGAAAGTCCACAGAGCTGGTGCTTGAGGAAATGAACAAAAAGATTGAAGCAGGTGCTCAATTTTTTGTCAGCCCACCTTTATTTGACCTGTCCACCATACAACCTTTCCTTAAACGGGTAGACCCAAAAAAAGCAAAGATTATTCCAACTGTTTTGCTGCTTAAATCACTGGGTATGGCCCGATATATGGTTCGTAACGTGGATAATGTTTTTATCCCCGATTCCCTGATAGCAAGGATTCAAAAAGCACCTGATAAGGTTCGCGAGTGTACTATGATCGCATCTGAAATGGTTGCCACCTTAAAAAAAGAAGGATTCAGCGGAGTCCTTATTTCAACAATTGGGTGGGAAAACAAGATACCGGAACTATTAGACAGAATATAAGGATGGAAAAATGGAGCATACAAATATCGAGAAAGGCAATATGTCCATTAAACAACATGGAAAAAAGATGGTAGGTTCGGTTATGGTGCTTGGTGGTGGTATTGCCGGAATGCAGGCCTCTTTGGACCTGGCCGACTCCGGATATCTGGTTCACCTTGTTGAGAAATCATCAGCCATAGGCGGCGTGATGAGTGAACTGGATAAGACTTTTCCCACCAATGATTGTGCAATGTGAATCATCTCTCCCAAACTGGTCGAGGTCGGCCGGCATCTAAACATCAACCTTATTACCTGTGCTGAAGTTGATAAGATTGAAGGTACTGAAGGAAATTTCAAAGTCACCGTCAATAAAACCCCTCGCTATATTGATCTTGATAAATGTACATCCTGTGGCGATTGCGTCGAGGTGTGCCCTGTTTCATTACCCAGCGAATATGATCAGGGATTTACCGACAGAAAAGCCGTATACAAAAAATATGCCCAGGCAATACCAGGGGCTTTTGCCATTCAGAAAGCGGACAAAGCACCCTGCCGTCTGGCGTGCCCTGCTGGTTTGAACGTCCAGGGATATGTGCAGATGGTGGGGCAGGGAAAATACAAAGAGGCCCTGCAAATTATTATGGAAGATCTACCTTTACCCGGAGTGCTTGGACGAATTTGCCCCCATGGATGCGAAGATGCATGCCGCCGGTGTGATGTGGATTCTCCTGTGGCCATCCGGAATCTAAAGCGATTGGCTGCAGACAAATATGACGCCCGTGATATTGAAATAGCCTGTGCCCCTGAGCGGGATGAAAAAGTGGCTATTATCGGTTCCGGTCCGGCAGGCTTGTCCGCTGCGTATCATCTGGCCCGCAAGGGGATTTTGTCCACCATCTATGAGGCCCTGCCTGCTGCGGGGGGCATGTTGCGTGTTGGG
>JAFDBA010000196.1 GCA_019313505.1 Deltaproteobacteria bacterium | reverse complement strand
GGCAAAAAAAGGGTGGAGAAAGTCGTTCTGACACACGGGCATTTTGACCACGCCGGTCTTCTTCCTATTATAAAAAATGAATTTGATCCGGAGATATATGCCTTTCATCCGCCCGACAACATTGGTTGTGTTTTAAGGGATGGTCAGACACTGAAGCTGGCAGACAGAATATTTGATATCATTCATATACCGGGACATACCAATGATTCAATCTGTCTGTATTGTGAACAGGAAGAAGCTTTGTTTTCCGGCGATTCATCCCTGATTATCAACATGACGGATGGTACTTATCCAAAGACCTTCGTCAGGGCTCTTGAAAAGATTGCTCGTAGAAACATTGCCGTTATTTATCCGGGGCATGGCAATCCCATAACTGATCAAGCTAAAAAACTGATATATATGACGCTGGACAACATCAGAAAGAGCAAGATTTTTTAATATGGCCATCATATTTCATGAACACTTTATGAATTCGAATTATGCTCCTGATACCGCTGCCAGGGAAGGTAGAATGGAAAGTGTTATGTCCCTCCTTTTAAAACAGAGGGATTATTCCTTTATAAAGCCGGAAACAGCCGAAATCAAGGATGTTTTACGGGCTCATTCAGAAGGTCATGTCAATAACATCAAAAAAGATGAGAAAATCTTTCCCATGGCTCTCTTAGCAGCAGGTGGCGCCATGAAGGCCGCTGAAATTGCCTTTAATGGAGAACCCGCCTTCGCATGTATTCGTCCTCCGGGTCATCATGCATCCCCTACTTCTTGCTGGGGATTCTGCTATTTCAACAATATGGGAATCGCTCTGCTGAAACTAAAATCGGAAGGTAAAATAAAGGGGGCATTTGTTCTGGATTTTGATGCACATAAAGGAGACGGGAGCATTAATGTATTATCTGATTATCCCGAAGTTAAAATATTAAACCCTTTTTCGGGCGATAGAAAATCATATCTTTCAGAGATTAAAGAGTATTTAAGCAACATAGGTGAAATCGATATCATCGCCGTTTCGGCCGGTTTTGATTCTTACGAAAAGGAAGTCGGGAATAAGCTTAAAACAATCGATTTTTATCTGATAGGAAAAATGATTAAAAAGTTTTCCAACAAGTTATGTGATGGTCGTAGATTTGCGATCCTTGAAGGTGGTTATCATCCTAAATACCTTGGTAAAAATGTGCTGTCATTCTATCAGGGTTTTGAGTAATTCGAAAAAAAATAAAATGACGGACAAACTTATCATCAAGGCAGAAAAAATAAAGAACGGGGACCAAAGCTATTCCTATTTAAATATCGAATTCGGAGACAGTCGGGTCGGCAAAGTAAGGATAAAAAAGATTTACAGAAAGATAATCATCAATAACATTAATATTTTCCCCGAGTATGAGAGAAGGGGCTTTGCAACACAGGTGCTTAATTTTTTCAAAGAGAATGCCCGGGAAATTATTGCGGACAGGGTGAGAGGAAAATGGATTCCCAATCGGAAGCGTGGCAATTAGCGGTTAAATAAAACCATGAATCAAAAAATAAAAAAAATGTTACCACGAATGAACACGAATTTAAAAATAAATTTATGTATATTTGCGTTCATTTGCCTGCCCCGTTCAATTCTTCGCAGAAGACGAGGGGAGCGAATTTAACTGGGGCGGTTGATTTTCATTTTAGGCACCCCGGTGAAATACGCTACGCTGTCACTGCGTGAATTTCACTGGGTAAACTTTAGCTCATTTTAGGCATTTAAAAAAACAAATGATAAATGATAAATGTTCCAAAGGGAGGATGTTACTCAATGTCTGATCCGATAGATAAAACAAAAGAAAAAATCGAAGCTATTTCCCTGGAAGTTGTAACAATTGATGGGGTCGACATTTCCGCAATGGGGAAAATATTAAACCTCCTCTGTGACATGGATGACGATGCCGAAAAAATCGGCAGGCCTGTTTTTTCGGACTTGATATCCGGTCTTAAAACATTTCTTGAAAAAGCAATCATGGGAGAAACCGACGATTTTGAACCGTTTGAACAGGGAATTGAACATCTGGGCTCCATTCACCGGTGTATCCGTAATGATAAGGAGTACAAGGACGATATATCCGAAATACTGAATGCGCTGGGATTAAAGAAGTCCGATTCAGGGCAAAACGAAAAAAACTCTCAACAGGATCAGCCGGAGATTGAATGTGATACAAAAGATAAGAATGTTTCTGCAGAGGAAAGTGCAGCAGAACCTGAAAATAAAAAAGAAGTAAAAGAGGATATTAAACCTCCTGATCAAGATATGGACGAAGAAGATCGGGAAATACTTTCAGGTTTTGTAATGGAATCCCTTGAAAGCCTGGAAGCCGTCGAGGTCAGCATGATGGATCTCGAACAGGATCCGGGCGATATTGAAACTATAAATTCAATTTTCAGAGCATTCCATACCATCAAAGGCGTTTCAGCTTTTCTCGACTTGGACAGGATAAATAAGCTGGCCCATCATTCCGAAAATCTCTTGGACAAGGCCAGAAGCGGTGAAATTGGAATTGATGCAACAGTCATAGATATCTGTCTCGAATCGGTGGATTTATTAAAAAAACTGATAGAGGGTGTTCAGCAGGGAATGGAAAACGGTGTTGCTCTTGATATCGGTTTAGACATTACCTCTTTGGTTGACCGGATTGATGAGATTCAAGTGGAAGGGGATCAGGTCGGTGATAAACCGGTTGGCGAAATCCTGGTTCAAAAAGGTGAAATCACTTCGGAAGAACTTGCTAAAGGTCTTGAAAGACAAAAGGAAGAACCTGATAAAAAGATCGGTCAGATCCTTGTGGAAGAAAAGAGTGTGGAAGCCAAATCTGTGGTCGGAGCTCTCAGGGATCAAAAAAAGACCGGGAAGCGACACATAGACCTTCAGGTCAAGGTGGATACAAAAAAGCTTGATAACCTGGTCGATTTAACCGGAGAATTGGTTATTGCCCAGAGCATGCTCCGGCAGAACCAGTTGGTTCTTTCAATCCGGGATCAAAAGCTAATGCACAACCTGGGGCAATTGAATCAGATCACATCCGGTCTTCAGGCCACTGCCATGTCCATGCGCATGGTTCCCATAAAAAGTACCTTTCAGAAAATGGTAAGACTGGTCAGGGACCTGGCGAAAAATTCAGGCAAACAGGTACAATTGAAAATGTTCGGTGAAGATACTGAAATCGACAGGAATGTAGTCGATGAATTGTACGAACCTATGGTCCATATGATTCGAAACTCCGTTGACCATGGCATTGGGACGCCTGAAGAAAGAAGAAAAGCAGGAAAAAGGGAAAGCGGCGAGGTCCATCTTCGGGCCTATCATCAGGGGGGAAATATTGTTGTCGAAATTTCGGATGACGGCAGGGGACTTAATAAAGAAAGGATCATAGAAAAGGCCAAAGCAAAGGATCTCATTACAGATGAGAGCAAAATATCTGAATCTGAGATTTACAACCTGATATTTCATCCCGGTTTTTCCACGGCCAAACAGGTAACAGATGTTTCCGGCCGGGGCGTGGGCATGGATGTTGTTAAAAAAGCCATTGAAAAACTAAGGGGCAAGGTTGAGATCAACTCCGGCACCGGCAGTGGTTCAACTTTTATCATAAAACTTCCCCTTACCCTTGCCATAATAGAAGGAATGCTGGTCAGGGTAGGAAAAGAAAAATACGTTATTCCGGCCCTTTCAATTCTTGAATCAGTGAGGCCTACAAAAGAACAGTACTCCACTGTTGAGGGGAAAGGAGAAATGATTTTGACCAGGGGAAAGCTAATCCCCCTTATTCGTCTCAATCGAATATTTGATGCGAAATGTGATCATGACAATCCCTGGGAAGCGCTGGTCATGGTAGTAGAGCATGATGGCAGCCGGATAGGCCTGCTCCTTGATGAACTGTTGGGCAAAGAAGAGGTTGTGATAAAAAGTCTGGGTGAAACACTTAAAGATATCCAAGGCATCGCCGGCGGGGCAATAATGGGAGACGGCAGAGTAGGTCTCATCCTCGATATGGCCGGTATATGGGATCTGGTGATGGGAGTTTAAGTTAAATGCCTATGTCTGGTTAGCCGGTTAGCCAGTTGTCCAGTATTAAATTACGGGCCAACGGGCATAACGGGCTAACGGGCCCAACCTTTTTTAGCTTTAGATCATTTTAGGCACTTAAACATATAGGATGAAGCTATGAACCTGATAGTAGGCGTTTCAGATATGAAAGTTAGCAGCGATATGGAAGCCACACTTGTCACCTATTCTCTTGGATCATGTATCGGTATTGCAGTTTATGATTCTGTGGCACGGGTAGGTGGTCTTCTTCATTATATGCTTCCGGAATCGAGTCTGGATCCGATAAAAGCAAAAAAGAACCCGCACATGTTTGCAGATACCGGTATTCCTTCACTATTCAAGGCTGCCTATAAGTTAGGCGCCAAGAAACAGAGATTAAAAGTTATTGTAATAGGAGGGTCACAAATTTTAGACCAGAAAGGATTTTTTAATATCGGAAAGAGAAATGAAACCGCGGCCAGGAAAATGTTTCACAAAAACAATGTAATCATGAGCTACAAAGATGTGGGAGGTGTTGTCAATCGAACCGTCAAACTGGTGATCAATAACGGAGATACCTGGATAAAGGTTTCCGGCAAGGGAGAGAAAAAGATATGAACAACATAGAATCCATAATAAAAAAAATAGACGGATTAAAACCTATTCCGCAAGTGGCAAGTAAGGTAATGTCCATTGCCGAAGATCCTGAGAGTTCCATGTCCGATCTTTCTGAAGTCATTATTTATGACACTGCCGTAACCGCCAATTTATTAAAGGTAGCCAATTCAGCCTATTTCGGCCTGTCTGAAAAGGTTGATTCCGTGCATCAGGCCATTGTCTTAATGGGTATGGACCAGGTTTCCAACCTTGTTCTTTTGTCGGCCGGTTCTGAAAACCTAAAAGATGCACAAGAAGGCTACGATCTTGAAACAGGTGAGCTCTGGAAATACTCGGTCTCCTCTGCCCTGATTGCCCGTGAGCTTGCCGAGGAAAAAGGCGCAAAGGAAACTCACCTGATATTTACAGCTGCACTTATTAAAGATATAGGCAAAACCATTTTGAACCAGTACGTGAAGGACTCTTTTGATAATATCAATGCTCTGGTAACAGAACAAAATTATACTTTCAGAGAAGCTGAAAAGGAAGTAATCGGCATTGACCACGCTGAACTTGGCGGAATGGTTGCCGAAAACTGGAATTTCAGCCCAATGATGGTTGAAATTATCCGAAACCACCATCTACCCCAGGAATCTTCAATCAGTGAATTTGAATCTTCAATTGTTTATATGGCAGACACGAT
>JAFDBA010000041.1 GCA_019313505.1 Deltaproteobacteria bacterium | reverse complement strand
AAATAAAGGGGTTCAACCGCTCCTTGACGCTGTCACTAAACTGCTCCCTTGTCCTTATGATATAAAAAATGAGGCCCTTGACATGGACAATGACGAGACGCCGGTTACCCTGTCCGGTGAATTGAAAAAACCCTTAGTTGCCCTGGCCTTCAAACTCGAAGAGGGACAATATGGTCAATTAACTTACATCAGAGTATATCAGGGTTCCCTTTCCAAAGGCGATACCATCGTCAATTCCCGAAACGGGAAGAAAATCAAGGTCGGCAGGGTCGTCCACATGCACGCAGACCAGATGGAAGACATTAAAACTATCCCTGCGGGATATATCGGAGCTCTTTTCGGAATTGACTGTTCATCAGGAGACACTTTTGTCGATCCCGGTCTCAACTTGGCAATGACATCCATGTTTGTCCCAGACCCTGTTATTTCCCTTGCCATTTTTCCCAAAGACAATACAGCACAGATAAATATGTCCAAAGCCCTGAACCGGTTCAGCAAAGAGGACCCCACATTCAAAACCTATGTTGACGATGAAACCAAAGAAACCATTATTGAAGGAATGGGAGAACTTCACCTTGAGGTCTATGTGGAGCGAATGCATCGTGAATATGCCGCCGATGTTGCCACAGGCAAACCGCGTGTGGCTTACAGGGAAACCATAACCCGCAAAGCTGAATTCGATTATATTCATAAAAAACAAACCGGTGGAGCCGGACAATTCGGTCGCGTGGCCGGTTACATGGAACCTGTCAGCGGAACCGAATTCGTCTTTGAGAATAAAATCGTAGGGGGTAAGATCCCAACCCAGTTCATCGCTTCATGCGAAAAGGGCTTCAGGCAATCAATTATCAAAGGGCCAAAAATGGAATTTCCGATAACCGGCATTAAAGTGGTAATCAATGACGGAGCTTCACACTCGGTTGATTCATCTGAAATGGCGTTCATGGCTGCGGCCCGGGGAGCATTTCGTGAAGGTTATTTCAGGGCCGGACCGGTGATCCATGAACCGATCATGAAGGTCGCCGTGGAAACACCATCCGAGTTTCAAGGCGCTGTTATGGGGCTTTTAAACCAACGCCGTGGCATTATTGTTGGTTCTCAGGACGAAGGTCCTCTGTGCGTTGTTGAAGCCCGGGTTCCCCTTGCTGAAATGTTTGGCTTTTCAACTGTCTTAAGGTCATCCACACAAGGCAAAGCCCAGTTTACCATGGAGTTGGGTTCTTATAAACAGGTGCCGAAATCTATTGCCGAAGAGCTGGCCAAAAAGGCGGAAACAAAAAAGAAAGGAAAATGACTATGATAAAAAAGGAGCTTATCCTCCAAAATCCTTTAAGGTTCATAGGAGATGAAACCGAAGATATCCTCCCTGAAGGAGGCTTTGGTGCCGTCCTTGCACGGGCTGGGGTCGGCAAAACTTCGCTGCTGGTCCAGCTTGCCTTGAATACAGTTTTAAGAAGTAAATATGTTCTTCATGTCAGCCTCGACGATCCGGTCAATAAAATTAGTCTGTGGTACAAGGAGGTCTTCAGCCATCTAACCAAATCATATGATGCCAAAGAGACAAACAAACTATGGGAAGACTTATTGCCGTATCGGTTCATCATGACTTTCAAAGTTGAGGGTTTTAGTGTACCCAAACTTGAAGAAAGGTTGACGGACCTGAAGGAACAGAATATTTTTTCACCCCAGATGGTTCTGATCGACGGGTTTCACTTTAACGAAAGTACAAGAACATCCCTTTCTGAATTTAAGAGACTTGCCAAAAACCATTCCTTGCATGTCTGGTTTGCCGTGAAAACCCATCGTCATGAAAAATCCGAACCTGAGGGTATGCCGTCTCAGCTTTCGGATGTCTCCGACCTGTTTGACATTATTATCCAGCTCCAGCCTGAAGGCAAGAAAATCCATGTTATTACATTAAAGGGAGAACCGCAGGGTTCCGACCGGCCTGCATTGTTTCTTGACCCTGCCACTATGCTTTTAAAAGATAATAGTTAGTTTCCATCCATAAATGGCTATTTCCCCGATGAGCAGCGTTCTCCGCTGGTTTCCGCCCTCGACGTACTTCAAGTACGCCTCGGGCGAAAACCCTTGTGTGGCCTTGCTCATTGAAAAAATCCCTCATTTATAAATTGGAAACTAATTAGTGAGCTAAAGTTCCTGAACCGCAAATGGACACTAATCAGCATATATAATATTTTTTAATTTGTGTGTATTCGTGTTCATTCGTGGTTAAAAAAGCCCTCTCATAACAGTGAGCTAAATTTCCTGAGCCGCAAATGGACTCTAATCAACACATATAACATTTTTTAATTTGTGTGTATTCGTGTTCATTCGTGGTTAAAAATTAACCTAAAGTTCGACATGTTTAGCAATTTACTCTGAACGGTTATTATTTTTTTGACACTCAAATCTATTTATCTTATATTTTTTAAAATGAAAATAGCATTTATTCATTATCATCTCAGAACCGGCGGCGTTACCACTGTTTTAAGACAGCAGGTGGAAGCTCTCCTTGATACTTGTGAAGTACTGGTGTTGACAGGCGCCCCCCCGGAATCGGCATTCCCTTGCGAGACTGTTCATATTTCCGGACTTGGTTACGATAGCCAGGATCAAAATAGATCGGACCCCGAAGATATTGCTGCCTCCATCACAAAAGCGATCGATTTAAAATGGAAAAGCGGATGTGACCTTGTACATGTCCACAACCCCACACTGGCAAAAAACAGCGATTTCTTGAAAATTCTCAAAGCGCTCCAAAATAAAAAGATCAAACTTTTTCTTCAGATCCATGACTTTGCGGAAGACGGACGTCCCTCGGTATACTTTTCTGAAGATGAATATATTCAAGACTCCCATTACGGCGTAATTAATTCAAGGGACTACAACATATTGCTAAAATCAGGTTTAAAAGAAAATGGGTTGCATAAAATTTTCAACACCATAACGCCTTTTAATTTAAGCACAAAAGTCGCAACTACAAAAAACCTCGTTTTGTATCCTATTCGGGCACTCCGGAGGAAAAATATTGGAGAAGCAATCCTTGTCTCCCTGTTTTTTAAAAACAATGAAACCCTTGCAATTACGCTACCGCCCAACAGTCCGCCAGATCTCAAAAGCCATGAGGAATGGAAAGCGTTTGTAGAAGAAAAGAATCTGAATGTTATATTTGAAGCCGGTTTATCACATGAATTTTCAGAACTTGTTATGTCCGCCAGGTTTCTTATCACCACAAGCATTACCGAGGGATTCGGGTTTTCATTTCTCGAACCATGGACCGCAAATAAAATCCTGTGGGGAAGGAAACTACCGGAGATATGCAATGACTTTGAAAAAAAGGGGATCTTGCTGGATCACCTTTACACACGGCTGTCTGTTCCCGTGGAATGGCTCGGCAAAGAAAAGTTGTTTATGACCTGGCGGGGGTGTATAGGAAAAGCTTGTTCAATGTTCGACGTAATTATTAATGATACGAAAATCAAAAAAGCTTTTGAAAAATTAATATCAAACCAAACCATCGATTTTGGATTGCTTGATGAAGCCTTTCAAAGGACTGTAATATCTAATGTTTTATCCTACAAGTCGAATCGAGACAGGCTGATGTATCTTAACCCTTTCCTTTTAAACCCAGGTAATGTGTCAGACAAAGAGACTCTGATAAAAAACAACATGAATGCTGTGCTGCTTAATTACAACAAAACTAAATACAAAAAGAATCTCGTTGATATCTATTCCAGAGTAATCAAGGATAATGTTTGCCATAAAATAGACAAAAAAGTTCTTCTTTCAAATTTTCTGACTCTGGAAGATTTCAGCCTTCTCAAATGGTGAAATTGTGGAAATAAATGCTCTGATTTCTAAATACATAAGGCCCATTTACCCGCTTCCGAGTTCTTTGGGTCAAAGCGGAAAAGTGGAAGGGAAGATCAAGGCTATTCTTTTTGACTTATATGGCACACTCTTTATCAGCAGATCAGGCGATATCAGCATGGCAAAGAAAGAATCACCACAAACGGAAAAACTTGAAAAATTGCTGTATAATTTTGGAATCCAAAAGGAACCTCAAACCGTTTTAAAACAATTTTTCACTGCCATAGAAAACCAACATGAACTATTAAAAAGAAAAGGGGTTGACTTCCCGGAAGTAGAAATAGACCAGATATGGATGCGTGTTCTCGAAAATGATGACCTTGAAACCGTTCGGACATTTGCCATAGAATTTGAACTGATTGCAAATCCTGTATATCCAATGCCGCATCTTGAAAGGATGCTTTCAGTCTGCCGGGATTCGAATGTACTTATGGGCATTATATCAAACGCTCAGTTTTACACCCCATATCTGTTTAACTGGTTTCTTGACTCAAACCCGGAAAATCTAGGATTTCACCCCGATCTTATCCTTTACTCATACAAACACGGATACTCAAAACCATCGACATTCATGTTCCAGCTTGCGGCAGGCAAACTCAAAAACATGGATGTCCCCACCCATTCAGCCATCTATTTCGGAAATGATATGTTAAATGATATCTATACTGCAAAAAAGGCGGGATTCAAAACAGGGCTCTTCGCAGGTGATACAAGGTCCCTGAGGTTGAGAGAAAATGATCCCAAGTGCAAAGACCTTTCTGCCGATATTGTGATAACAGATCTTGTTCAAATTATCGACTACATACCATAATCTTATCTGATAACACCCAGGATAAGTGACTAAAGTTTACCCCGTTAAATTTGTGAAAAGTGTAAAGTGCCTAAAGTTAAGGTATTCTATCAATTTTAATTATAATTGATTGCGCTGAAAGCGCGTTCCTCAACTTTAGCTCACTTTAGGCACTTCAAACTTCAAACTTTTGGGCTTCAGCTTATATGGGATAGTTGTACTGACAAAAATACGTCATCGAAATTACGAATTAGAGCACTTAGAGTGGTCTGATGCTTATTTTGCTGCCTGTTTTCTCTTGATCATGGTTCAAAGCTGACCTGTCATCAAAACTTTGTATTATATCCTCCTTAATAAGAACACACTTCTGGTTCTGTGTTAATTTCAGTAAAGAATAAAATCCGTTAATTGTTGTATCAGCAAAAATTGTATCATTAACTCTAACCTCAGGAATTCCCTTTTCTCTGTCCGACCATTCAAAAATATCTGCGATCTTATCCTTCATCTTTTTAACATCTGTTCTGGAATCTGATATCTTTTTCTGAATATCTGATATCTCTTCTGAAAGTTGATCCTGTCTATCGAAGAGTTTTTCAAGATCTTCTTCTCTTGTTTTCATCTCTGAATCCGATTCACTTAGTTCTGCCTCAGCATCTGCTATCCGTGCTTTATTTCCTTCCTTTTCAAGTTCTTCGATTTGGTTTTCGATATCCCTTCTTTTTACCGTTAGCTTGTCTTGTACTTGTGCCATTTCGGCAATCTTGTTTTCGACTTTTTCCGGTTCATCCTTAATCTCTTCCAAACGGCTTTTAAATTCTTTATGCTCTTCTTTTTTTAAAAGTATGGCTTCCTTTATCTTATCTATCTCATTCTTTATTCTTTCATCCACACCGACTGTAAGATTGCATGGTTTTGATATCTCAGATCCGATATTAATTGCTTGTATCCCTTTTTTAGCCACAACCGTGGAGGATAAAACCGACCCACTTTTAACAATACATGCACCGCTTGTATCAATTTTAGAATCAATGACTTCCTTCTCAATAACTACATCCCCGTATGCTTCAATGTTGGATTCACGCATATACATGGCCCGGATATTCCCGCCGGTTTTGATCGTGGCGCCAATTATCCCCCCGTAGACAACGATGTCCCCGGTCATCTCTATCTCGGCCCAAAGAATCTCTTTGGCTGTAAGGCTGTTTCCTTTTACACGAAATCCATTCTGTATCGTTTCGCTCACATTAATCTTGCCGTCAAAATCAACGTGTCCGGTCTTTAGACCCACATCTCCGGAAATTTTAAGCTGTGGTGAAACAAAAACTTTACTCAGAGTAGAAATTTCAGGTATACCACCAATTTTAGCAATAATTTGAAGCCTATCATCGGAGATCTTAGCACCTTTCCCGGGCTTGAGTTTCATATCTTCGGGCTTTTGTGGTGGTATTGGACTACCGTACACGTCTTTTCCAGGTCTGCCTTCCATAACAGGTATTTTTTCAGCAAGCAGATCTCCTTCTTTTACATGAGGAATATCTCCCTTGTCTTTAAAGTCGATGGACCCACCCTTCTTAACTTCTCCCACTTTCAGGGGGTCTGTTTCAAAGTGATATTTAATATAGGCATCTTTACCAGGTTCCGGCGGTTTGCCTTCCGCAATTTTAAGTGTCCCTTTCTTATTTTCGTTATTATTCAGAAATTCTGCTATTTTAACATCATCCACTATCCCGTATTCAATCCCTTCCGTTTGCAGATTGTTCTTAATATTTTCGACCGTGATCGCGCCAGATTTTTCTTTTTTTATCGATATAAAGGCGTTAAGCTTATCTTCTGAAACAGTCAGATTTAATTCAACATCACTTTTGATCTGTTCTTTAGAATCTTGAACATCAGATTTTTTTTGTTTGGCAGAGGTGATTTTCTTAAAACGATTTTGTCCTTTAAGGATCGTATCACGCTGATTTTCTGTCAGCACCTTGGATTCAACCAGTATATCCCCAATCAACTTGACGGTCTTTGTCTCTTTGAAGATCTTCTTTTGCTCCTGCAATGCTCTGTCTATTTCTTCCGGGGCGGCAAAATCATTTTTGACGGCAATGGTTCCGAATTTTCCGTCAAGCTTTCTTATTGAAAGTGCTTTTTGGACTGAAAGAAGAAAATCCAACTGAGCTTGGGATATCATCCCGTGAGCAACCATTGTCTCTCCCATAAACAGCTTCTGTCCGGCTCGTTTTCCCTCCTCTTGAATCGATAGTGCCTCCTGAATTTGTTTATCGTTAACAAACTTGTACTTAACAGCCAGTTTTCCAATAACCAAATAGGAATCATCTTTGGAGATATTCAAACTTTTTCCCTTCTCAGATGAGGAATCCTGCCGGTCATTTTTTTGCTTCCTTTCATCCTGATAGTCTATGCTAAAGTCGGCGCCGCATTTCTTGCATGAAACTTTTCGTCCAAGAAAAGCCTCTGCAACACGATATGTGCATTTACATGACGGGCACACCGTTATTATATAATTGTCTTTATCCATATTCAGTCTTTCTTTGTTTTGCACATTACATATTTTTTATACGCAAAATTCATGCAAAAACAAAGAAACCTGGCCCAAAGGACCAGGTTTTTTCGGGCAAAATAAATTATAGTCAAAAAAACATAGTACTTCCGGGAAAGCGAAGATATGCTTTTAGGAGTGTTTTAGCAAACAAATGAAAGAGCCGATTTTTCAGCAGGCATATTGTCCGATATTAGCACCTATTCTTCTATCCATACCGCTTCTTCTTTCCGTACCGTTGCGCCTTTCAGGGCCACTGTAATATGGATCATGGTTCTGCCTGCGATCGAATTCTATAAGGATTATGCCATCTTTTATTTTTAGGCGTCTATCGTTGTCGACTCCACTTGAACCGTTTACATGCGGTGAACCATCCTCTTTCCTTCGATATCTGTTGATATGCAATATTTTGTTTTCATAAACATTGGCCATCGTTTTTCCCCCACTTTAAGTAATTTTTTAAAAACCGCCTTTAATTAATTATCGGCATTTTATCAGAAAATTTTAATTATTATTCAGCAATAACCATACCAAAACGTTCACATAATGCCGAATACTTTTTATAATATTAATATTTCAGTAGGTTATACTATAAGTATTAAGATGATAGTTGAATAAAACTTAATGGGCAAATAAATCATAAAGCGGCAAATTTTTGACAGGTGACCCGTATATCCGGTAAACTTGACACTTGCGGGTTTTAGGCAAGTTGATATTGCTAAATTATTAAAAAAAGCATATGAAATAAATTTCAAGTTATCGTAACGTAAACTGGCAGGATATATCGGCATCCAAAAGGCAGGGATCATGAACATCGTCACAACATCAATAGAAGGCATCCTTATCATTGAGTCTGAAGTTTATGAAGACAGCCGCGGCTTTTTCATGGAGACATACAAGCGTAATAGATACATGAAAGCCGGCATTGATACGGTATTTGTCCAAGACAATCTCTCTTATTCCGTAAAGAACACAGTCAGGGGACTTCACTTTCAGATAAAAAACCCCCAAGCCAAGCTGCTGCAGGTAATAACCGGTGAGATATTTGATGTGGCAGTTGACATCCGACAAAATTCACCCACTTTCGGAAAATGGACCGGTTTCCATCTTTCTGATCGGAACAAGCGCCAATTGTTTGTTCCCCAAGGATTCGCTCACGGCTTTTGTGTGCTAAGCGAAACTGCCCATTTTTTATACAAATGCTCGGATTTTTATGCCCCTGATGACGAAGGCGGAATCATCTGGTCCGATCCTGCCATAGGTATTGACTGGCCCGTTGAAAACCCGATCATATCGGAAAAGGATAAACTGTATCCTAATCTTTCTGATCTTACTGAGGAACAACTTCCCTTTCTAAAAAATAGATCATGAGAATTTCAAAAGTCGATCAAAAGTGCAAAGCCGCCTGTGGAGGCCCAAAGAACCAGGTTTTTCAGTGCAAAATAAAATGACTGAAACACCCAAAAAAATAGAGCTCCTTGCACCGGCAGGTAATTTTGAAAAGCTAAAGATCGCTATTCACTATGGAGCCAATGCGGTTTACCTTGCAGGTAAGGAATTCAGCCTGCGAAACTTTTCCGAAAATTTTACCGTCGATGAACTTCAACAAGCTGTAAATTTTGCCCGCGGACAGGCTGTCAAAATATATGTGGCCTGTAACATTTACCCGCGAAATAACGATCAAAAGGCAATTGCAGAATATCTTAATATACTGGAAGAAATCGGCCCGGACGCTCTAATCGTAGCAGACCCGGGAATATTCAGCTTGGCGTCTAAAATCATACCGCAATTGCCCATACATCTTAGCACTCAGGCCAACACAACCAATTACAAAAGTGCTTTGTTCTGGCAACAACTCGGTGTTAAAAGAATAAATGTCGCAAGGGAACTGTCTTTAAATGAGATTAGAGAGATTGTCAAAAATTGTGCTGTAGAAATTGAGGCTTTTATCCACGGATCTATGTGCATATCATATTCTGGTCGATGCCTTCTGAGCAGTTTCATGTCCAATCGTGACAGCAATCAAGGATTATGCTCTCAACCCTGCAGATGGAAGTATTCAATAGTGGAAGAGCTAAGGCCAGGCCAATATATGCCCATCGCCGAAGATGACCAAGGCAGTTATATCTTCAATTCAAAGGATCTTTGCATGATTGAACATATTCCTGCAATTGTCGAATCCGGTATAGTTTCTCTGAAAATTGAGGGGCGCATGAGAGGAATCAACTACCTGGCATCCACGGTCAAGGTCTACCGGGAAGCCATCGACGCTTATTATAAAAATCGAGCAAATTACTGTGTAAAAGAAGACTGGCTTAAAGAACTTGATAGAATCAGTCACAGAAGTTACTGTACAGGCTTTTATTTTGACGACCCTGAACAGATATCACCGGCCTATGATAAAACAAAAAATACCGAACATACGTTTATTGGAAAAGTCACAGAAAGTGCAACACAATTTGGCACAAAGATTGAAGTGCGCAACAAGATTTTCAAAGGAGATGTTATTGAAGTCCTCGGTAGAAAAGGTCCTGCAAAACAGGATAAAATAAATGCTATTTTCGATCAGGATGGACAATCATTACTTTTTGCCCAGCCGTGCAGCAATGTGTTTGTTGCGCTAAACAACGATTACACATCCAATGATCTGATTAGAAGAGTTGATACAAATTGCTCCTGATCAACTTCCCGGTTTTGCACAAAAACCGATTATCTTCGGATGATCCTGGCCGCTTCTTCAAACTTTTTGCTGATCTCAAGGGTCATCTCAGCCGCATCTTCAAGCAACGAACCGGCTTCGTCCATATTTTTCTCTTTTGCTTTTTTTGCCCAATCCCTGTATGTTTCGGCATGATCATCATTATGCTTTACCCAGTGTTCAAGCAGTTTGATCATTTTTTCATCAAATGATAAAGTACTCACAATCTCATGGTCATGGTCATGGTGGTGGTGATGTGTCATTTGAATTCTCCTTTAATATTATTCAACAATAAATTATAACTCATGTTTTAAAAACCTGATATGATATTTACAGTTATTAACAGAAATAGTCAACATGAGACTAATGAAGTTTAAAACTTCATCCCAACCCGGACAAGCCCGCCCTCCTGCCAAGTGGAGTGAGACGGACGGGATCGAGTTATCATGACCAGATTACGCTTTAATAAAAAGAATGTCGCCATCTTACTCTTCCTTGCCTGTGGCCTCTTTTTCGGGATTTTGGTCGGGGCATTTCTTGCCCTTTCCCATGATCTTCCCCAGATCCTTAACCTTGAAACGTTTAGACCGTCTTCTGTTACACGAATTTACTCGGTGGACAAAGTTCTTTTGGCAGAGCTTTTTGTTGAAAAAAGGGATCCAATTCCGCTCAAAGTCATACCCTATTATCTTAAGAAAGCGCTGATTGCCACTGAAGACAGAACGTTTTATCAACATAGCGGCATCGACCTGAAAGGAATTCTCAGAGCCGTCATAAGTGATATCCGAGCCGGAGAATTTGTTGAAGGAGCCAGTACCATCACACAGCAGCTTGCCAAGACTCTTTTTCTGACCCCCCGTAAAACCTTGTTGCGCAAGATCAAGGAAGCATTTCTGGCTTTTCAGCTTGAGCGACGTTATACAAAAAATGAAATCCTGGGACTGTACCTTAACCAGGTATATTTCGGAAGCGGTGCCTACGGCGTAGAATCGGCGGCAAGGATATTTTTCGGTAAACAGGCAAAAGACCTGGATCTTGCCGAATGCGCCCTTATTGCAGGCCTCCCCAAAGCACCGTCACGATATTCCCCTCTAATTAACAAAGATCTTGCGATAAAACGTAGAAATATTGTCTTAACGCAGATGAAAGACACCGGTATCATATCAGAAACAGCCTTCACTAAAACAAGGAAAGAACAACTTTGTCCTGGGAAACAAAACAACAAACCGGTCAAAGCGCCATACTTTGTGGACTATATCAAGAATTTTCTTGAAAAAACTCTGGGTTCATCAAAACTCTATAAAGGAGGGTTGACCGTTTATACTACACTCGATTCCAAGCTGCAAAAAGCGGCAGAGCATGCAGTAGCAAACGGGCTTTTAGCCATTGAAAAAAGGATGAAAAAGCAAAGATTGAAAAATCCTGCGCCTGAATGTGCTCTGGTCTCTTTGGACGTGCAATCCGGTGGAATACTTACCATGATCGGCGGTAAGAATTTTTATAAAACACCTTTTAACAGGGTAACCAGCGCCAGAAGACAGCCCGGATCCGCATTCAAGCCGATTGTCTATGCCTATGCCGTTGAACATGGCTTTCCTCAAAGCAGAACCATTCTCGATGCACCGATAGCCTTTAAAATTGCAAACCGGCGAAACGACTGGAGGCCGGAAAACTTTTCTGGAGATTACAAGGGTGAAATGACCCTCAGAATGGCGTTAACACTATCGAAAAACATACCTGCGGTAAGATTAATAGAAATGCTGGGGCCTTCATCTGTAGCCAGGTTTGGATACTCTCTTGGCATCGAATCGACACTCCATCCTAATCTTTCCCTTGCCCTAGGCACATCTGAAGTAAAGCTTATAAATTTAACAGCAGCCTATGCGGTTTTCCCCAACAAAGGAGAGTTGATCAAACCTTACGGCGTCATGGAAGTCGTTGATCGAAGCGGACGGCTTGTATGGCGTGTAAAGCCCCAAAAAAAAGTGGCCATGTCACGAGCAGGCGCAGCTATCATGACAGATATGCTCAAAGGAGTAATCCAGGAAGGCACGGGGAAAAAGGCACGGGTAATTAAGCGTCCTGTTGCCGGGAAAACAGGTACTACCAACGGCTATAAAGATGCACTTTTTATTGGTTTCTCGCCATCTATTGCAACCGGAGTATGGGTGGGACAAGATGTATTTACCACCCTCGGCAAGTGGGAAACCGGAGCCAGAGCAGCTCTCCCCATATGGATAGAATTCATGACCAAAGCATTTGATGAAAAATCCTTTCAGTACTTTGACATGCCGGATGATCTCGTAAAAATACCCATGGATTCGTTAACCGGTCTTCTTGCATCTGATGATTCACCCTGGTCGGTCACAGCCCTTTTTAAAAAAGGAACAGAACCTACAAGATTTCGCTGAAATTCAAGGATCAGGTTATTGACTTACGAATCATTGTAACATAAAAGGAATTTCATAATACCTAATTTGGACAAGCAAGAATCAACAATATTTGCCACCAAGGCACGAAGGATTTTATTTCGTTATTCTTTCTTGGTGTCTTGGTGCCTTTGTGGCGACAAAAAAAACAAGGACAATCATGATTAGAAAAGCCATGATCAAGGACATGAAAGCCATTCACAAGCTTCTTCAAGAATACGGCATCAAGGGAGAACTCCTTCCACGCCCTTTAAGTGTTTTATATGACCATGTAAGGGATTTTTCGGTTTTTGTGGATGAAAGGAATGATGATGTTATCGGCTGCTGTGCATTACAGTTTTGTTGGGATGATCTTGCTGAAATACGATCTCTTGCCGTACATCCTGACCATCTGAGAAAAAATATAGGATCAAAACTTGTAGAAGCAATGCTCTCCGAGGCAAAATCGTTTGAGATAAAAAAAGTGTTTGCACTCACTTACCGCCAGGAATTTTTTAAAAAATTCGGCTTTATACAAATAAACAGGTCAGAGCTCCCAATAAAGATCTGGGCAGACTGTATCATGTGTGTGAAATTTCCGGATTGTGACGAAACAGCAATGATGAAAGAAATGGATCTGAATCAGGTATAGATGACGTTCAAGGGAAGCGGAGGATACTTCCACACACCCGGTTTTGGAACAATATGCTGCCCCCCGACGCTCAGCCAGTTCAAATCCGGCTTAATTTCCTGTAATTTCCCGTCGTCAGGTATCCTGGCATGATTGGTAACTGAATAGGTTGCCTGGAATATGCAGATGTCGTACTTTTTTTGGCGGGCTACCACATAATTTTTTTTGAACGTCCGGACCGCAATATTATTTGCCTCTGCAATCTGATCTATCTCACTGTTCTCAAATTTCATCAAAAGCAGTTTCGAAACACCTCTTTCGGAAATCCGTATCAAGGCCCTGGACTCGCTGCTTGCTGCATAAACTGTAGTAATACAGGGAATCCTTTTTAGATACTGGGACGCAACAATAGCTGCAGTCCTTCTGCCGCCGACATCCACGGGAAGACAATAATACTCGAAGAACTTCTTCTGGATGTCTTCTGCGTATTTATCTCCTTTTTCATATAAATCCTTGGATATATAACGTAGACTGCGAGCCAGGTCTTCTGCTGCATCTGCAATCGGCCAGTCGATACGCACATGAAAATGTGACATGCTGAAGTTATTTTTAGTCCTTCCGGTCGGATCTCGCTGAATAAGGAGCGCATAATCCACAGGGAGCAATATTTTTAACAAATCATGAAAATGGGCTGCCTCTAAATATTTCTGCTTTGTATCAAATTTACTGGACAGCGAAAGCTTCCCATAACGGAGAAGATTAAGTTTGGTGGTTTTGTTCCTTTCAAAGAACCGGATATATTTCTTGTGAGCCGGAGGAATGACGTCTTCCATAAAAACCACTAAAAATGAGTTCTGGCATTCATGCTCCACAGCCGGGATACGCGCACGGGGCTTCAATTCACGTTTTTCTACAAACGGATAATTGGTTTTTTTGGAACGAAAATTATCATAGGAATCTAACAGAGCATATTTAACCATATGCTGATCCAGCTCATCTCGCAAAAGCTCATAATAAGAACGCCTCAATCTATTTTCCTGGCTAAGCTCTTCCCTTACACTCCAGAATGCCAATCTTGCCCCCTTGGAATTCGCCGAACGAATCTGTTTTGAGATTAAAAGTTAATCTGAGAATTCCAAATTTTGAAAATGGTTAAAAGTAATAATATTTTTTTAATTTGTGTATATTCGTGTTCATCCGCGGTTAAAAACCCACCTGAACGTATATTTTTTCTTATAATAGCACTATATTAGGCAATCGTCAACAGCATATGATCTTCATTTTCCGTTAAACTTCTCAATCCATTGATACAAAGCCTCCCGATACCTGTATGTAAAAAAGACAAGTACAAGGCATAAGCCTAATATCAATGCAAACCATCCGTATCTCTGTTCAAAAACATACGATCCCTGAAGGCTGAGCATCAGTGTCCCGGGCATTCTTCCTATAGCTGTGAGTATAATAAAGATTTTTAAAGGTATGGCGCTTAACCCGAGAAATAAACACAGATAGTCTTTAGGAAAGCCCGGGAAAACAAATAAAACAAAGAGAATAATGACGCCCTGGCGCTTAACAACATTATCCATCCGTTCTAATTGAGCCGTGGGGATAAGTTTTCTTACAAACCGTTTTCCCAGAAAACGACCGATTGTAAAATTGATCAACGATCCTGCTGTCAGACCGATACTCGAAAATAAAAACCCCTTTGTCGCCCCGAACAAATATCCTCCGATAAAGCCTGTTGCTTCACCTGGGAAAGGGGCCAGCAAAACCTGAAGAATCTGAATGATTATAAAAACAACAGGCGCACCGGAACCAAAGGATGTGACAAAAGCCTTGATTTGCTCTCTATCCGTAAAAAGATCGTAGAAATAGGTGGTCTTTTCCCACAAAGGTATGCGATATAAATATCCCAGCAAAACAAGGATACATATAACTACAACAGTAATTGTTCTTCGAATATTTTTATTGGTCATTTGACCTCTGCCATCTGACCTCTATCCTCTGTCCTCTGACCTCTGACCCCGAGCCCTGATCCTTTCTCAATCAACAATCTTTAATCTTCAATTTAAGCGTTCAGCGCAGCCACAGCCGGCAAGGTTTTACCTTCCAAAAGGGCGAGAAAGGCTCCTCCGCCTGTTGAAATATATGTTATTCTGTCAGTTTCTCCGCTCTTGTGTACGGCGACATCTGTATCTCCACCGCCAACGATTGAAAGTGCATAAGAATTGGCCACACTGTGCGCCATGGCGAATGTCCCCCGGCTGAATGCATCCATTTCAAACGCGCCCATAGGACCATTCCAAATAATAGTTTTGGCATCATACAAAACCTGAGAATATAGCAGAGATGTGGCAGGACCGATATCCAGGGCCATCCAGTTTTGAGGGATTTCCTGCATCGGTACGATTTTGATTTCAGCTCTGGCATCAAAATGGCTTGCCACTACCGCATCCACGGGAAGATATAACTTTATACCGCTTTCAGCCGCCTTTCTCAATACAGATGCAGCCACTTCAATAAGATCAATTTCTACTTTTGACTTTCCCAAATCGTAGCCGATACTTTTAAGGAAGGTATTTGCCATGGCACCACCGATGATTAACTTGTCAACATAGCGCAGCATATTCTCCAACGCCCCTATTTTGCTCGAAACCTTTGCCCCTCCCACAATGGCAACCACGGGACGTTGCGGATCAGCCATTGCCTTTTTAAAATAGTCAAGTTCCCTTTGAAGCAAAAAACCGGCTCCGGATACCGGTACGAATTTTGTTATAGCGACAACCGATGCATTGGTCCGGTGAGATACTGCAAAAGCGTCATTTATATAAACGTCACAAAGCTCGGCCAGTGCCCTTGCAAATGCATCATCATTTTTCTGCTCCTCGGAATGGAATCTCAAATTTTCGAGGAGCACAACATCGCCCCTTTTCATTTTATTTACAAGCGCCTTTATCTCGGAACCGATACAGTCTTTTGCAATTATTACTTCTTTTTTGAGTAGTCTGCCCAATCGCTTTGCGACGGGAGAAAGGCTGAGTACAGGCACTACTTTCCCCTTTGGCCTGCCCATGTGTGAAGCTATGATCAGCTTGGCGTTATGGTCCAGTGCGTACTCCAGTGTCGGCAAAACAGCACGAATTCGGGAATCATCGGTGATATTCTGATGCTCATCAAGGGGAACATTAAAATCTACTCTAAAAAAAACCCTTTTGCCTGAAAGATCCATATCTTTAATGGTTTTCATGATTTCTCCTCCCTTATCGACTCCCTTTGATTTTCTTTTCCAATCTGCGCTTTATCTCTTTCTTTTTCGACCATCTTTCCATAAAACCCATAGTACCGGACGTATATGCCCTGTCAACAAATTCTTCCCGAATCTTCAGCCCGCCGACCCCATCAATGGCTGATCTTAAACACTCTGTTTTGTGGCGACATGCAAGACAGGTTTCAGGAGTATTTCGCAAACCGTTCTTGCATTTTGGAAAAACAGTTTCAAGTTCGCCAAAACAAGCAGGAATTTTCTTATCTACATTTTTTTGGGCCATTTTCTTGCACCTCAAATTCCCGATTCATCCTTGCAATATAACCTTGATCAGCAAAACTGAAGTACCGGTTATCTCCTATGATCAAATGTTCGTGAACGGTTATACCGATTACTCTGCATGCAAAAATCAACTGGCGTGTTATGGAAATATCTTCCGGAGACGGCTTGGGATCGCCTGAAGGATGGTTGTGTGCAAAAATAAGAGCCGCCGCGTGATGATTAAGGGCAGCAACTATTACTTCTCTGGGGTAAACCGAACTTGCAGTCAAAGTTCCTTCAAAGAGGGTCTCCAAGGCAACAACCCTGTTTTTGGCATCAAGAAAAAGAACATTGAAGCATTCACGACTCTTTTCTCTTATGCTGTGGTAAAGATAATCAAACAGTTCCCTGGAGTTGTTCAAGGGGTCTTTATGTATCAATCGTTTTTCAAGATAACGAGCTGCAACGGCTCTTATAAGCTTGATCCCCAGAAGATTTTTAGGGCCGATCCCGGGCACTTCACAAAGCGCTGTCGGTGAGGCTTCAATTACCCCCTGCAGGGTTTTAAATCGTTTCAGTGAAGCCTTGGCAGCATCCTTGCAGTCTTTTCGAGGGGTGGCAAGGGTCAGGAGCAGTTCAATTACTTCATAGTCATGGAAACCGGATAGGCCTGAAGTAAGAAATTTTTCCCTTAGCCTCTCCCTGTGACCTTTCCCCTTATGTTGTCTGACACGCTCAATTTCGGATTGCTGATCGAAAGTCGCATATTTTTTCATAAACCGATTTATTTTACATCGAGTTCTTGTTTAAGGTCGCGGGTCATCAGCCTGTGTACTGCATCTTTGGGAGAAACATTTTCATAAAGAACATGGTATACTTCGTGGGAAATCGGCATCTCGATACCAAGCTTGCGTGACAGATTATAAACCGACTTGGCTGTTTTGACACCCTCTGCAACCATTTGCATTTCAGACAGGATCTCCTTTAACTTCATCCCCTCCCCTATCTTTTTTCCCACGGAATGGTTCCTGCTGATATCCCCGGTGCAGGTCAGCACCAGGTCCCCGACACCGCCGATTCCGGCAAAAGTGCGCGGATTGGCACCAAGCTCTAATCCCAGCCGGCGCATCTCTGTCAGACCCCTGGTGATCAAAGCCGCCCTTGTATTTAAACCAAGTCCAAGACCATCCATGATCCCTGCGGCTATGGCAATAACATTTTTTACAGCGCCTCCCAATTCAAGACCGATCATGTCATTGTTTGTATAAACCCTGAAATACGGAGTTGCAAATAGACGCTGAATATAGTCCGCTACTTTTTGGTCTTTTGATGCCACGGCTATAACGGTGGGAAATTTATTTGCTACTTCCCGCGCAAAACTCGGGCCTGAAAGAACTGCAAAAAAGTTTTCGTCAATTTCAGGGAGGGTCTCTTTGAGTACACCTGACATGGTCAAATGGGTCTTGTTCTCAATACCTTTGGATGCCGACACAAGAATCGTCCCGGGTGAAATATGCCCGCGAATTTCATGAGCCGTCTCCCTCATAACATGGGACGGAACAACAATCAGTACCAGATCTTTTTTTGATACAACTTCGGAGATATCGTTGGAAGGAGATATGTTGTTTGAAAGGGGAAAACCGGGGAGAAAAACTTTGTTTTCCCTATCATCCTGGATCTGCCTTTTTACTTCCTTTTCAAATACCCATAAATCGACTTTAAAACCTTTTAAACCAAGAAGATCGGCAAGAGCCGTACCCCAACTTCCAGCACCAACAACACCGACCTTTACGGCACTTACGTCTATTATATTTTTCACTGGCAATTCACCTTAACTGTAAAGAATCATATCCGTTCACGGGTTCAGGGTTAAGGACAAAGAAGGCGCTGAAGATCCGAAGTCCTCGTTACAAATGTTCATTTTTCCAAGTATTGGCCAATTTGGCTTCAAATTTTGGATTA
>JAFDBA010000040.1 GCA_019313505.1 Deltaproteobacteria bacterium | reverse complement strand
GCGGCACCCTGGGGGGGGTTGCAAAAAAAACCCGGGAGGCGATGATTGTTTGCGAAGCCGCAGGTTTTGATGTTATAATTATTGAAACCGTTGGTGTGGGCCAGTCTGAAACCACAGTGGCATCCATGGTCGATTTTTTTCTGGTGCTGATGATCGCGGGTGCGGGGGATGAACTGCAGGGGTTAAAAAAGGGAATCCTGGAATTGGCGGATGCCGTTACCATTAACAAGGCAGACGGCGATAATATTGAAAAGGCAGAACTTGCAAGAAAGCAGTATGAGACAGCCCTTCACTTTTTAACGCCATCATCGCTTACCTGGAGACCGCCGGTCTTAAGCTGCAGTGCTCTGGAGATGACCGGGATTAATCTGATCTGGGAGACTGTTTTAGACCATCGAAAGAAATTAACCGCTACCGGAGAACTCGACGCAAACCGGAAAAGACAGGCTGTTGACTGGATGTGGTCCCTTGTAAAAGAGGGCCTAAAAGAAAGGTTCTATAAAAATACCGAGGTTAATAAGATGCTGCCGGGGATCTTAAAAGAGGTTGAAAAAGGTACCATTGCATCCACAATAGCGGCGAGCCAACTTCTTTTTTTACTTGACAATAATCCTTGTATATAGAATCAAAAGAAACGGTGTAGTAAAAGGCTTTTTACGAAGCCATCAAAGAAAGGAGGATGGTAAAATGGCAGTAAAAATAATCATTAAAAGGGTAGTGCCGGAAAACAAGGCTGAAGCGTTAAAGCCTCTTCTTCAAAAGCTCAGGAATTTAGCCATGCAACAACCTGGTTACATTTCCGGGGAAACATTTAAGAGGATCGATCGACCCGG
This sequence comes from Deltaproteobacteria bacterium, assembly GCA_019313505.1. GTDB lineage: Bacteria > Desulfobacterota > Desulfobacteria > Desulfobacterales > UBA11574 > S5133MH16. Next base: position 17,694 of record JAFDBA010000040.1, on the reverse strand, counting down.
AGAGAGCCTGGTGGTGAGTACCTGGCAGTCCATGGGAAACTGGAGGGAATGGGTTGTTAACGACCTAAGAAGGGGAACACAGGAAAAAATTGACCATCTTTTAGGAGAGAAGACCGATTACGAAATCTATTCATATGATTGAGCTGCGCACTTTGAATTAAATGAACGGCCTAATTAATAGTAGAACGCCTCAGATATAAAAAGGAATTCTGTCACAATAGCATTTCTAATGTTGTGAGATGAAAGGAATTTGATAATGGGTATTATTGAAGATAAAATTAAGGATCTAAAAGAACGGGAAGCAAAGATCCTGCAGATGGGCGGCGAAAAAGCGGTTGCCAAACAGAAAGAGAAGGGCAAAATGACCGCCCGGGAGCGGCTCGGTATTTTTTTCGATCCCGGCACGTTTCGGGAGCTCGACATGTTCGTTAGTCACCGGTGTGTACATTTTGGCATGGAAAAGCTTGATATTCCGTCAGACGGTGTCATAACCGGCCATGGTATTGTGGACGGGAGACCGGTATTTGCCTTTGCCCAGGATTTTACGGCCAGAGCCGGCAGTCTTGGCGAGATGCATTCAAAAAAGATTTGCAAGATCATGGATATGGCCTTAAAAGCCGGGGTGCCGTTTGTGGGCATGAACGATTCCGGGGGGGCCAGGATTCAGGAAGGGGTTGATTCCCTTTCCGGATACGGGCAGATATTTTACCGCAATTCCATGTCTTCGGGTGTTATTCCCCAGATTTCAGCCATAATGGGACCTACGGCAGGGGGGGCTGTCTATTCGCCGGCCATGACCGACTGGATCTTTATGGTAAAAAATACCAGCTACATGTTTATCACCGGTCCGGATGTTATCAAGTCCGTAACCGGCGAGAAGATTACCTTTGAAGACCTTGGCGGTGCCATGACCCACAACGAAAAGAGCGGGGTGGCGCATTTTGCCTGTGAAAACGATGAAGACACTATTAACCGGATCAAAAAACTTTTATCTTATCTGCCTTCAAATAACATGGAAGATCCGCCTGTGGTTAATACCGGTGATGATCCCCGGCGGACGGATCCGGCCCTTGACGCCATTATTCCGGACAATCCCAACCAAGCTTATGACATGAAGGACGTTATTTGTTCAATTGTGGATAACGGGGATATTTTTGAGCCCCATGAATACTTTGCACGGAATATTATTGTATGTTTTGCCAGATTGAACGGAAGGAGTATCGGCATTATCGCCAATCAGCCCCAGGTCCTGGCCGGATGTTTGGACATTGACGCTTCGGACAAGGCCACCCGGTTTATCCGTTTTTGTGATGCCTTTAACATTCCCATGCTGACCATAGCAGACGTGCCCGGGTATCTTCCCGGGAGCCATCAGGAGTGGGGGGGCATTATCCGTCACGGCGCAAAACTTTTGTGGTGCTATTCAGAAGCAACGGTTCCGAAAATGCTTCTGGTTACCCGCAAAGACTATGGAGGGTCTTATCTTGCCATGTGTTCAAAAGATTTGGGTGCCGACATGGCGTTTGCCTGGTCCGGTGCGGAGATTGCGGTTATGGGTGCCGGGGGGGCATGCAATGTCATTCATCGAAGGGAAATCAAAGGGGCTGATGATCCTGAGGCCAAGCGCCTGGAAAAAGTAAAAGAATATGAGGAACTTTTTTCAAATCCTTACTGTGCCGCCAGTCGTGGTTTTGTGGATGCCGTGATTGTTCCGAGTGAGACCAGGCCGCGCCTGATCGATGCTTTGGAAGTCATGTGCAGCAAACGGGAGGTGAGTCCTCCGAAGAAACACGGGAATATACCTATGTAAGGGTTTTAAGATTTAAGTTTTAGGTTTTAAGTAGAGCTAAAATCCTTTTTATGCGTAAAACTTAACACCTAACACCTAAAATGTTTTTTTAAGTGGTGCAAAAATGGAAAACAAAAAGAAGATATCGGCCGCAATATCTGCGGTGATGAACTATATCAAAACAGAGGAAGAAGCGATTTGTATACAGTCTCTGGCTGCGCCTGAGATTGAGCTGGCTCAAGCTGCCTATGTTGCGGCCATGGCGCCGGTAAAACTGTGGGGAATGAGCGGCCGGCAGGCCCAGATGCGGATGCGAAATATGATGCAGATGAGAACCTTTAAATAATTGAAAATTGAAGATTGAAGTTCCAATACTCCATCTTCAATTAAAAAGAGGAGACCATTAAAATGAGCGATCATAATCAGGTGAAACTAACGACCATGGATTACAGCAAGGACAGACCGGCGGCGGATAATCCCGTTAAGATACAGGATCTGACCCTGCGCGATGGTCATCAGTCCCTGTTTGCCACCAGGGGGCGGACCGAAGACATGATTCCGGTTGCCGAGAAGATGGACGAGGTGGGGTTCTGGGCCGTGGAAACATGGGGGGGTGCTACCTTTGATACCATGCACCGTTTTTTGAATGAGGACCCATGGGAAAGGCTCCGGACGTTAAAACGGTACATGACCAAGACACCTTTTTCCATGCTCTTGAGAGCTCAGAATCTTGTAGGCTACAGAAATTATGCCGATGATCTTGCCCGGGCCTTTGTGGAGCGAACATCTGAAAACGGTCTGGATATATTCAGGACATTTGATGCTTTGAACGACTACCGTAACTTTGAAACGGTTGTTGCCGCTATCAAAGAGTGCGGGAAACACTTTCAGGGCTGTATTTGTTATTCAATGACCGAACCGCGGTTGGGCGGAGAGGTTTACAATATTGACTATTATGTTAAAAAGGCCAAGGATCTGGAGGCCATGGGTGCCGACAGTATTTGTCTCAAGGACATGGCAGGTCTGATTGCTCCTTATGATGCTTATGAAATTGTCAAAGCCTTAAAGGCCACGGTGAAACCTCCCATCCACCTGCACAGCCATTTTACTTCCGGGATGTCTCCCATGAGTCATCTGAAGGCGATCGAGGCCGGTGTTGATATCATAGACACCTGTATGTCGCCCTATGCCTACCGGACGTCCCATGCGGCTGTGGAACCCCTTGTGATGACACTTTTAGGAACCAACCGCGACACAGGACTAGATATCAGGCAACTGGCTGAGATCAACGAAATACTGGAAAAGAAAGTCATGCCCAAGTATAAATATCTGCTGGATGATTCCAAGGTGTCAATTATCGATATCAATGTTCTGTTGCACCAGACACCGGGAGGCATGCTATCCAACCTGGTGAACCAGTTAAAGGAAATGGATGCTTTGCATAAGATCGACGAGGTCTACAAAGAACTTCCCAGGGTCAGAAAAGAACTGGGGCAGGTTCCGCTGGTAACACCCACCAGTCAGATTGTTGGAATACAGACGGTCAACAATGTTCTCTTTGACGATAAAGATGAACGCTATAAGATGATTACCGGCCAGGTAAAAGATCTGTGCTACGGTTTATATGGCAAGACAGCCATCCCAATAGATCCCGAAGTTCAAAAGAAAGCGCTTAAAGACTATCCAAGGGGAGAAGAACCCATCACCTGCAGGCCGGCAGAGGTTTTGGAGCCTGAGCTTGAACAGGCCAAAAAAGACACCGAGGGTCTTGCCCAAGATCTGGATGATGTTATTTTGTACGGCATTTATCCAATTACCGGAAAAAGGTTTTTGAACTGGAAATATGGCAAGGAAGATCCGCCGGCCGAAGTCAAGGCCCGGACCCTGGAAGAGATTAAAAGGGAAGACGAGATGGTTAAGCTGGCCAAACTCGGCCATTTGGTTAAAAAGGTGGAAAAGAAAGGCCCGCCCAAGACCGATGCCCTGCGGACATTTGACGTATTTGTGGATGATGAATACTTTGAGGTTGGGGTTGAAGAGCCCGGAGGATCGCCGGTTGTCAGCTATGTCCAGCAAATGCCGGTTCAACCGCCGGTTTCAGCACCGTCACCGGTCGCACCGGCTGCAGCTCCATCGCCCTCCAAACCGGCGGAACCTGCGCCCTCTAAACCCAAGCCTGCACCGGCAAAACCGGAACCGGCTCCTGTGGTTGCTGATGTTGAAGGCACTCCATTGAAAGCACCCATGCCCGGGATGATTGTCAAATATTCCAAACAGGTGGGAGATGCGGTAAGCAAAGGGGATACTGTGGTAATCCTGGAGGCCATGAAGATGGAAAATGCCCTTCCGGCGCCTGCAGATGGTACGGTTCAGGCCATAAATTATTCCTCTGGAGATTCAGTAGCCAAAGACGATGTGTTGTGTGTTATCGGATAGTGTAAAAATTGAATATCGAAGATTAAAGATTGGATAATTGTGGGCATAAATCTTCAATCTTCAATCAAAAATCTTCAATTCAGAAGGGAGGCTCAGGATCATGAAGATCCACGAATATCAGGCAAAAGAATTATTTAAAAAATATAACATTCCTATTCCTGACGGCGGCGTTGCGTTCAATTCTGATGAAGCCAAAAAGGTTGCCAAAAATTTAGGTAAATTTCCGGTTGTTGTTAAAGCTCAGATTCATGCCGGCGGCCGGGGCAAAGGCGGCGGGGTAAAACTTGCGGGATCAATGGATGAAGTTACCGGTATTGCCGGTGAGATTATCGGAATGAATTTGGTTACCCACCAAACCGGGCCTGAGGGGAAGAGGGTCAAGAAAGTGCTGGTTGAGCAAGGACTCAACATTGAAAAGGAACTTTATTTGAGCATTATTCCGGACCGGGCAACCGCCAAAATTGTTATTATGGCCAGCGAGGCCGGAGGAATGGATATTGAAGAGGTTGCCGCCGAAACTCCCGAAAAGATCATCAAGGTTTTCATTGATCCTCTTGTGGGTATCCAGCCCTTTCACTGCCGTGAGGCTGCTTTTGGACTGAATCTGTCATCTTCCGTGATGAGGCCGTTTGTTTCCATGCTTGGAAACCTTTACAGACTGTTTATGGATTACGATTGTTCGTTGGTGGAGATTAATCCTCTTGTAATCACAGCCGAGGATGCGGTGGTCGCCCTGGACGCCAAAGTCGATTTCGACGACAACGCCCTGTATCGCCATAAGGACATCATTGAATACCGCGATATTGATGAAGAAGACCCTCTGGAGGTTGAAGCTTCCAAGTTTCATCTCAATTACATCAAACTGGACGGCAACGTTGGGAATATGGTTAATGGAGCAGGCCTGGCAATGGCGACCATGGATATCATTAAACTGGCCGGTGCCGAGCCTGCCAACTTTCTGGACGTGGGGGGGGGAGCCAGTGCGGAAATGGTTGAGAACGGTTTCAGGATAATGTTAGGAGATAAGAATGTAAAGGGGATTCTGATTAATATTTTCGGTGGGATATTACGTTGTGACGTTCTGGCAGAAGGTGTTGTCCATGCGGCAGAAAAAACAGGTATCAATGTTCCTGTGGTGATCCGGATGGAAGGGACAAACGTAGAACAAGGTCGAAAAATTCTGGCTGAATCAGGTCTTAACCTTACCACCGCTGCGGATATGAAGGATGCGGCGCAGAAGGTGGCGGAGCTGGTTGCCGGCTGACGGCAGAGGGCAGAAGTAGGAGGACAGAAGGCTGAAAACAAAAAAGCGGGGGAGTTAAAGTGAGCATATTTGTTGATAATAATACACGACTTTTGGTTCAGGGAATTACAGGGAAAGAGGGTCAGTTTCACACCCAACAGTGTGTGGCTTATGGCACAAACGTGGTTGCCGGAGTAACCCCCGGCAAGGGCGGCCAGAAGATGGACTATATTCCTGTATTCAATACCGTTAAGGAAGCCGTAGCTCAGACAGGGACAAATTGCAGCATGATTTTTGTGCCCCCTGCATTTGCGGCCGATGCCATCATGGAGGCCACAGACGCCGAGGTCGATCTTATTGTAGCCATAACCGAAGGGATTCCGGTTATGGATATGATAAAAGTTAAAAATTACATGGAGGGTAAAACATCCCGCCTCATCGGTCCCAATTGTCCGGGTATTATCACCCCCGGCCAGTGCAAGATCGGTATCATGCCCGGTCCGATCCATAAGCCTGGCGGGCCGGTGGGTGTTGTTTCACGTTCCGGAACCCTCACCTACGAAGTAGTTCATCAGTTAACCCTGCAAGGAATCGGGCAAACAACCTGTATCGGTATCGGCGGTGATCCTGTAAACGGCACTAACTTTATAGACTGTCTTGATGCCTTTGAAAAGGATACAGAGACTACGGGTATCGTTATGGTTGGTGAAATTGGCGGAACTGCTGAAGAGGAGGCATCCGAATTTATAACAAAGAATGTAACAAAGCCGGTGGTGGGATTTATTGCGGGCCTGACAGCGCCTCCAGGGCGACGCATGGGGCACGCCGGTGCAATCATAAGTGGCAGCAGCGGTACGGCCCAGGGGAAGATTGAAGCCATGAAAGCATGTGGAATTCATATTTGTGAGAATCTTGGTTTATTTGGGGAATTGTGTTCGGAGGTTTTTTGATAAATTTTTATTTTTGATGATTTGTTTTAAGTGATAGTAAATTCAAAATTTGAAAGCCGCTCTACGTTCAAAATCAATCGGGAGCCTAAATCCCTTTTTATTTCTACGGTCTAATCCTTTCCTTCTTTCTTTACCCGATCTTCGCTCAGGGATATGGATGGTGTATAAAAATACCCGTCTTACAATTCCTGAACGCCTGCCTGCCTCATCTTTTAAAAATGTTATCATAATTTTATTTTTTCCAGAAGGAACATATAAAATTAAAATTCAAAAAATCCATATTTGCTCTCACTTCGTATGGTTTTTCCCGGTAGCGTTTTGGAGAACGTTCAAGCCAATATAAATATAATGAAGTCCGGAAGTTATGGTTAACCCTGCTGTAATCCAGAACAGCGATGATTTAATTATGTGGACGCCTGGAATTTGTGGGTGGAGAAGGGTTAAAAAGATGGTGGACAACTGGGCAACCGTAGTACATTTACTGACAAGACTCGGTTTCATTTCAATATGGATATCCGTAATTGCAAAAATGGAGATTCCGGTTATAATCATAATATCACGGCTGATTACAATAACAGTCAACCAGGGGGGAATGATTTTAAGAACAGCCAGGCTTACAAAAGCAGAGACCAACAAAAGCTTATCAGCGATGGGGTCAAGGTAAGCGCCAAGCACGGTATATTGATTAAAATACTTTGCCAGCAGGCCATCCAGTCCGTCACTAATTGCTGCAACACTAAAAACCAGAAGTGCAAATGAAAACATATCCCTTAGAAGGAAAATTACAAAAAGGGGAGTAAGTAATATCCTGCTAACTGTTAAAATATTGGGAATATTAATGCTCAATGATTTATTTTTCCATTAAACGGGAAACAGTTCAATCTCGTAAATATTTTCAACAGATAGATCGTTTTTAGGTAAATTATCAATAAGTTCTGGTGTAATAAATGATTATCATGCCCCGCCGACTGATAACAAAATATAACCTGTCTGGAACTCGCATTTAAGTGAGCCTAAAGAAAAAACAGTAGCCAATCCTTTAATACCAATTGGTTAAAAGCACCATCATATGTTTAAAAGATGAATGATCTTATTCGCTGTTTTTTCTTAAGGCTCACTAACCTGCTCAAACAGCCAGACATGTTATATTTTATTACCAGTTGGCTCTATAATTTATCGAGAAGTTACGTTTTTAGGATTAACCGGGCATTAGCTCAATTTTTAAACGATCCTGAGATACTTCGTAAATATTAATATTGATGGATCCAGAGGTATTGAGTATCAAGGCATCCGCAAGCTCTTTGGCAGTTCCCTGAAAATCGACCATGATAGTTGCTTCATCAGGCTTCAGTTCCTTTATTTGAAGATTCTTCATACCCGGTATATTGTTGATAATACGACGGAACTTTTCAAAATTTGCAATATCGCCGGTACCCTCAACTATGATTTCAAGAATGTTGGATTGTTTCTCTTGTTTCTGCCAGGCAGCAACTATTTTAGAAGCAAGGTCTTCACCTGCAAGAGATCCGACTCTTGAAAGCGCATCCCTGGTCCCGGTAATTTCATCTGTATTTGTTGTTACGGAGGTTTGCATTGTAGTTGCGATTTCTGAACCCGTATCTGTCCGAATTGCACGGGCTGATACAGTTCCCCTGAATGACCTTATGTTTCCTCCAATGATATTAGGTACTCTGCTTGCAGCCGACTTTCCGACGATTACCACCTCTGCATGTGAACTGAGACCGAGGTTAACCGCTTCAAGATCATTAAGATCAGGTTTGTCGTATATGGGATCAACTATAGTATTTTGAGCTATTATGTCGTTATTAATATTTGGAAATCCCTTTGTTTTCATGGTGTTAACCAGAGCATTTATCGAGAAAGATTCTGATAAATATTCCTCCTGTCCCCACCAGTACTTTGGTATGCGGTCTTCAAGATTCTGATTTGAAACTAAAACCAGAATTCTTGGCAGGGGCTTTTTCCCAAGTAAAATTCCGGCGCTTGAAATGAGTTTTTTTAAAGTGATTATTGAAACGGTTGCCTCCACCATTACCCTGTAATTGTCTGTAGATGGAAATTCTGCCAGTACTTTGTAATCCTGAATGAATTTATCGGTCTGGCCATAAATCATTTCATTGAATGCCTGAAAGTTTCGAACCAGTGATTCTAAAGGAAAAAGTTCCACTGTTACCCTGTCCACTGCTGAAACAAGGCTGTCGGTGATTGCCTTTTCCCTTGCCTTGGCAGAGTTTCCTCGACGTATTTTACCTGTCCCCATCACAACAACAGTCTTTGTAGGAATCTGATTTTTTGCCTGAACAACAGGAGGCAGAATAAGCACAACTGAAAAGAAATATACTACAAAAACAAATGGGATGATGGTTTTAGAAGATACGGACATGTTTTTTTTATCTCCTCCGAAGGTATTTAAGCATATTTACAGGTTGCGGGCCAGAGTATAATCGGCAATCATCAAAAGAATCTCTTTGGTTTTTGAAATTTTAAATACTGCCAGTGAGTCCTTTGCATTTCCAACGTAATCCCTTGCCAGTTTTTCGGTATGTTTTTGCCCCCCGTACTTTTTCATCAGTCCTATCAATGTTTCAAAATCATTAACAGAGAAATCTTTGTTTTTTATTATTTTTTCCATCTGTATACGGTCTTTTGTATTCGCAGCTTTAAGGGAATATATAACCGGAAGGGTAAGTTTCCCTTCTTTGAGATCTGCTCCGACCTCTTTTCCAAGAATGTCGGTATCCGGTGTGTAGTCGAGAAGATCATCGACCATCTGAAAAGCGATTCCAAGGTTGAAACCGTAGTCCGACAGGGCGGTTTCCTTTTCCTTTGGTGCACCCGAAATCAGGGCACTTACACGGCATGTCCCCTGAAAAAGAACAGCGGTCTTGCGTGTTATGATCTCCATGTACTCTTTTTCGGTGAGGTCTAAACTCCCTTTTCTCATAAGCTGATGAATTTCGCCCTGGGACATGTTTTCAGTAATTTCTGCTACTATCCTGATAACATCAGGCAGTTCTGTCTCAGCGGCGATGGAAAGAGAGCGGGCGAGGAGAAAATCTCCCACAAGGACAGCGGTAGCATTGCCCCATATAGAATGGGCCACCGGTTTGCCTCTCCGCAATGTTGCTTGGTCCACAAGATCATCGTGCAACAGGGTGGCGGCATGCAAGTATTCAAAAATGGTCGAGAACGTTTTGTCATAGTTCCCGTCGTAACCGCAAATCCTGGCTGAAAGGACCATAAGCAAAGGTCTTAAGCGCTTGCCGCCGCTGAACAATATATGTCTGGCGGTTTGGGACACCAGGTCTAAATGCGGATTTAAATTTTCCTCGAGGGCGGTTTCAATTGCCGCGAGATCATCTTTTACCAGGGCAAGGATCTTATGCTTTGTGTCGCTCATACAATTGCTCCTGTAAGGTCATATTCAAATGCGTTTTCAACCCTTATACCGATAAATGAGCCTATTTTCAATTGCTCGGAATGAATATAGGTAATGCCATCGACATCCGGGGCCTGAAAAAACGTGCGGCCTTGGAAAAGATTCTCTCCAGTGGTATTTTCCACAATAACGTCATAAATCCTGCCTAAATGCTTTTGGTTATTCTTCAGGGATATCTTCAACTGACAGGACATGAGCCTGTCATATCGATCTTTGGCCACACTTTCAGGAATGTGTTCGGGGAGTCTGTGAGAGCTGAGGTCTTTGGAATCAGAATACATGAAGACTCCCAGGTGATCAAAACATATATCCTTTACAAAGGATAAAAGCTTTTCAAAATCATTATCCGTCTCTCCCGGGAAACCGACGATTACAGTTGTCCTTAAAGCGGCATCTGAGACAGATGACCGGATTTTATCAAAAAGCCTGCGAAGGTTATCAGAGGTATAATTGCGCCCCATCTTTTTTAAGACACCGTCACTTGAATGTTGAATCGGAATGTCAAAATAAGAGCATATATTTGGGCGAATGGAAATAGTTTTGATAACATTATCCTTTATAGTTTCCGGATGCCCATACAAAAGTCTGATCCATATTGTTTCTGATAGTTCAGAAAGACATTCAAGCAGCAGGCTTAGAGAGATTGGCGGGCACAGATCCATACCATAGCATGTTGTATCCTGTGCAACCAAAATGAGTTCCTTTACACCCGATGAGATCAAGTAACGTGCTTCAGTAACAATATCTTCAAGGGGGCGACTTCTTTGTTTTCCTCGAAGCTTTGGGATAATACAATATGTGCAGTGCCGGTTACATCCCTCCGCAATTTTAAGATAAGCCATGTGAGAAGCACTGCGTATTCTTGGGACTTCCTGCTGCTGAAAACGTGTTAAATTCGGGTCCGGCAAAAAACATCCCACAGCATTCAAAGATCCGTCAACAGCGCTTACAACTTTGTCAAATGCGCCGGTTCCCAAGAAGAAGTCAACTTCAGGAATGGCAGTGACGATTTCTTCCCTGAAACGCTCAGGGAGGCATCCGGCGACTATGAGACGACGGCAGAGCCCATCGTGCTTATACTTTGCCAGAGCAAGAATGGTGTCAATAGATTCGTTTACAGCGGATTCGATAAAGCTACAAGTATTGATGATTATTATATCGGCTTCTCCGGGGTCCCGGGTGATGGTCCAGCCGGCGTTCATGAGTCGGCCCAGCATCAGTTCACTGTCAACAAGATTTTTAGCACAGCCTAAGCTTACCAGGTGCAGTTTCATTAGAATCGTTTACAGATTATTGTCATTAATCCGGTTAAAAGTCAAAAGGCTCCCGAATTTGTTCGGCAGCCTATAGTTTTTCTTTTCGCCACAAAGACACTAAAAATTAATAACAAAATAAAACCCTTCGTGTCTTTGTGTCTTGGTGGCAAATATTTCTTGGTTCCTGCTTGTCCGGGTTAGGTGCATAAAAATAACTTTTTTACTTTGGAGATAAATTTATTTTTTGGCCCCGGATCTTTAATTGGAGGTATATTTTGAATTCAGCCTTTTAATTTTCTTACTTCTTCCGAAATTAAAGGCACAATTTCAAAAAGGTTGCCCTCAATGCCGTAATCGGCTTTGGAAAAGATAGGCGCTTCCGAATCCTTATTTATGGCCACAACAACCTTGGATGAAGACATTCCGGCAATGTGCTGAATAGCTCCGGATATCCCGCAGGCAATGTAGAGATTTGGGGAAACAACTTTCCCGGTTTGTCCTACCTGGTCTGAAGCGGGCCGCCAGCCTTCATCTACCGCAGACCGTGATGCCCCCACAGCACCATCGAGCAGTTGAGCCAGTTCTTCTATTACCGTAAAATCAGCCCCCCCCATTCCCCGGCCGCCGGATACAACAGTATCCGCTTCAGTGAGTTCAACCTTGCCTGTATCGAGGGTTTTTTCAATAAATCGCAGCACAATGCTACCGGTATCTGTAACAAGTTTTTCAATTGATCCGGCTCCGTCAGCCTTTGCAATGGTCATTGCATTTGGTCGAATCGCCAATATCTTCGGATTTCCATCAAGCGACACATCTGCTAAAATTTTGCCTCCATACATAGGACGTGTTGCGATGAGATTATTATCCTCGAAACGAACAGCCACACAATCCATAGCAAGAGGAGCATTCAGGCGAGCGCTGAGACGTGCCGACAAATCCTTGCCCTGTGTGGATGCACCCAGAATAACTACAGCGGGTTTTTCTTTGTTTATGTAATCCGTAATTATATTGGTATAAGCGTCGGTCAAATATTCGGAAAGGGCAGGGCTTTGGGCGACAATTATTCTGTCGGCTCCGTATTGATTAAGCTCTTTTGAAATATTTTCAATTTCTGCTCCTAAAATCAGGGCGGTAAGATCGAAATTTAGCCTGTCAGCGATGCGTCTCCCCTCACTTAATGCTTCGTAAGTGACTTTTCTGAAAACTCCCTCCATCTGTTCTGCTATTGCCAGTACACCTTGTGACATAGTTATCTCCTTAATTAGTTGCCATCCAGAAATTGCCCTTTTCCGCAATCTCTGCGTCAATCTGCGGAATTACTTGTGCGGCGTACAACTTGTACGCCTCCGCGTAATTCCTTGATTTCCTTGACCTTGCGGAAAATTGCTAATTTCTGAATTGGAAACTTAGTTCTTAATCGAAAACCCAATGAAGGGGAATTTATCTCTAATCGTGCCACTACCAACTCTATGAATTTATTTTGGTTTTTAAATCAACAATCATCAATCGCCAATAATCAATCGTGCCTGAACGGTGTTTTCGTTCAGGTACCAATTATATGACCTTAGCCTCTTCATGCAAGATTTTAACAAGTTCTACCGCTTTTGCCTGTGCAGAGTCGCCTGTTATCATCCTCCCGCCTTTTCGTTCCGGGGGAAATTGCATTGCCACGATTCAGCGTCAAGTCCGATGTCTGCGATGGTTTTAATATCGATGGGTTTCTTTTTTGCTTTCATGATTCCCGGAAGAGAAGCATAGCGAGGCTCGTTCAGTCCGCGCTGGGTAGTAAAAAGAGCTGGCAGCTGTGCTTCCAGGGTGACGGTCCCCCCATCAATTGTAGCATGGCATCTGATCTTAGAATCAATGATATCTTGCTTGATAACCATGGAAATATTTGGAATGCCTAAAAATTCTGCTGTAGCCGGTCCCACCTGAAAGTTATCATCATCAACAGCCCGCTGACCTGCGATAATCAAGTCAAAAGGGGTTTCTTTCAACACCGCCGCCAGAATTCGTGCGGTGTTTAAACCATCGCAACTCGCAGCGGCCGGATCATTGATCAGTATCCCCTTGTCGGCGCCCATTGCAAGGGCGGTTCTTATGGCTTCGGTCGCTTTTTCCGCTCCCACGGAAATGATGGTAACCGAACCGCCATGGGCCTCCTTGATTTTCAGTGCCTCTTCAACCGCAAATTCGTCATAGGGGTTAATGACCCATTTGATGTCATCGGTCTTTATGGATACGCCGTCGTCGGCGATCCCGATTAACGATTCTGTTGCCGGAACCTGTTTTAACAATACTACGATTTCCACACTTTTCACCTTTCATTTGATATATGATTTAACAATTAAACTTCCAGTTTGCTTTTTAACTATTCAACAGGGGAAAAATCAACAAAAAAGCATGGTAACCCCTTTAATAAATTGAATTACGCCTTTTTAACGAAAAAAAGTACAGTACCCGTGTTTTTATGTCAATAAATTTTCGAGCCATGAATTATCCATTGCTTTCGGATATAAAGCCTTTTGAATAGCAATCGGTCAAGGTTTCGTCATCTGCTCGAACAACGATTAAACATTCAGTGTTGCTGAGGCTGTTCACCAGTTCAAGGCCTTTTTTATGACCCAAAACCATAATTGCAGTTGCCAGCCCGTCTGCAAATGTGCAGGTATCCGCCACAATTGAAACACTTACCACCCCGTTGTTTATGGGATATCCATTTCTCGGATCGAGTATGTGGGAGAAGCGTTTTCCTTTACATTCGAAATAATTTCTGTAATCGCCGCTTGTTGCAAAGCCTTTGTCTCGAATGGACACAGCTTTATATACCTGGTCAAAGGGCGAATCTTTCCGGGGATTATTGATACCAATTTTCCACTTTTTACCGTCCTTGCGCAAGCCTTGTGCAAATACTTCGCCCCCGATTTCCACTAAATAATTTATTATCCCATCCATTCTTATAAGCACTGCAACCTGATCCACGCCATACCCTTTTGCAATAGAAGCAAAATCGAGTGATATAGACGCTTTTCTTTTGACAAGATAATGGTTGGCTGACATCTCAATATTATTGAACCCGATATCAGCTAAAAGCGCATCTATTTCTGATTTTTCAGGGATTCTTTTTTTATTTTTAGAATTACCAAAACCCCAAAGATTTACAATCGGTTCGATAGTGCCGTCCCAGGCTTCCCCGGTTAATTCGTAAATATGTTGAGCTACTGTCATGACATTAAAAAAATCGTCCGATATATAAAATTTTTCTCCGGTTTTGTTTAATGCGTTGAACCTGCTTATTTCACTGTCTTTTCTGTAGGTGGACATACTTTTATTGATTTCATCAAGCCGTATGTCGATCTTATTTTTCAGTGCTTTTGTATTTTTAAAGAACCCGGTCACAACCGTAATATTATAGATTGTGCCCATGGTTTTCCCCGAGAAGGAGACTTGTTTCTGAAAACCGCATCCGGCAAATAATAATAGGAAAAAGATCAAAAGAGCTGTGCTAATACATTTTTTCATCAACAAATCCTCGGGTTTTAATCTCCTGCCACAATCCTAAGACGAATATCTTTTATTAAAAAATTTCTAATATTTCACAGCTACTTTGATTTATATCCGGTCTGATCTTCACGAATTTCGATTTGATCAGCAGGTATTTTTACTACTTTTCCATCTCGCCAGATAACTATAGAATCACCGAAACGTTTGTGATTTGCAATTGTATCAGCAACAGCCTTTTTCAATGCTTCTTCAGCACGTATCCCAATGGGAATGTCTTTTAAATTCTTTTTTTTCATCTTTACTCCTTACGTTGAACAATCAGTTCAAACAATTCATTATCAAGAATTTTAAACCTCCCGGATTCTTCAAAAATAAGAATGGAAGGCAAATTGTAAAACCTCCCCGTTTTTTATGTTTCCCACTTGCCGGATCAAATTTACGCTATAGGTCATCCCGATCAATGAGCTTGACCGCCTTACCGATTTGTTTAATCTCAGGACGTTTTTCAGAAAGAGCAATGCTCTCTCTTACCAGGTTCAAAAATCCTTCACCTCGCGCTTCCATGAAGCTTGTTCCTGTGATTGGACTTGAAAAGTCCCGCATGAAGCCGGCAAGCTGTTGATTCCTTCGAACAGGCTGACATCCGGTATAAAGATTTTCTTCTGTCAAGGTATTATGTAATCCACCAGGGTTTTGGCATTCAATACGATCTGGGAAAATTCGAATAATTATTTGGGAACCGGTGATTTCATAGTCTCGATGAACAACGGCATTTACGACGGCCTCCTGGAGAGCGGTATCCACATAAGTCGGCAGGTCTCGGCGGCCCATGGCTTCTTTTCGGGATGCCGTTGCCATCAATGGCGACGCTTGAAAATACCGGAGCACCTGGGCGATCTGTTCCGGCAATGGACCTGTAACCCGTTTTGTGTCAGCCGTCTCGCCGTCAGCCGTCTCATGGCGATAGGCTGCGATGTCGATTGCCGATTCACTTAGAACTTTGTCCGGCCTTTCAGAAAAAAGAAGAATGCCGAGGTTGCTTGGTATGATTTTCTTTTCCATCTCAACGGCAAGATTGAGGTTGATCAGCAGCCGTTTGTAGCTCAGACCATCGGTTTCAAAGGGTCGCTTAAATCGTCGCTGATAGTATGCGTCAATCCGGGAGCGGTCGATCATCCCAATGTTTGTTCCGAAGGCAGGCCGTTCCTCAAATGGGATAAGAAGGTTTCTGGCGGCAAGTAGCCGGCCCAGTTGCTCTGCAGGAATCGGGTGGCGATGGCTGCCTACTCTCTTTAGAAACCGGCCATCCGTGGTTTGGTGGACATAGAATCGTGATTTTGGGATGTCGATTTTTAAACATAGTTTCAATGAGCCTTCATCATCCGGCAACTGAATCCAGTTTAAAACCGGATCAATTTGCGGTTTGCAATTATTAAGCGCTACATTGATTACAAATTGTTCCAGCAAGTCTTTCTTATCCTGGGGCATGCCTACTATAACCCTGTCTTTGCGGACACCGAAGACGATAACCCCACCTTCTGTGTTTGTAATAGAGCATAACACTTCGGCTATTTCCGGTGCAGCTCGCCCTTTGTCACCAATACGGATTTGATTCCCTTTAAAGATCGCCTCTTTCAGTTCCAAATAAGTATCTTCCCCGGCAGCTATTTCCGCCAGCAATGTTTCGATATCATCATACATGGTTTTCTCCCATAGCTTCAGAAATGGTATTTTTCTTTTCTGCGCCGAAAGGCCTCTTCGGATCCCTCCAGAATGTCGAGAACGGATCTGGTTACCTCTGAACGATCCAACCCACCCTGGCTCCGACACAAACCATGACCATTCCTTGCCTCAAGCGCATAAACAAGTTCTGAATCGGCATTGACCGGGATGTTGGCGTTATGCGTGACGATGATCAATTGTCGTTGCATTTTGGCTTTTCGAAACATGGGCACCAGCTCTCGGAAAAGAAATTCACTGTCCAGCTCATTTTCAGGCTGATCAATGAGAACCGGGCCGTTCCCCCTGGCCAGAAGAAGCGATAGAATCGCTGTATTCTTCTGACCAATCGAGAGATCATCCTGTGCAAATGAGCCCGCATGTGTGCCGTCACTGCGCAGGAGGGTCAGATCGGCGGTGTCAGGGATTCGCATTTTGAGAAGATTAAACCATTTATCAGGTTTTTCGTGCTTGACTGCCAAAATTTCAGTCAGATACTCACGAACAAGTGTTGGCAGTCGATCCGGATCATTCAGATTCAACTCCAGCCATTGGACGGGATTTCCCGGTTTGTGCCTTTTTTGAATTTCTTTTGAAGAGTCTTCACCTTCTTTGGAATCGTCCTGTTGAACTGCTAGACGAAAAGCTTCAAAAAGCTTTTCGCCGATGTTGTTCCGACCGGCAGCATGGTCGTAATCATCCCATATTCTTCCAACAGTCTTGCGGCGATCCGGCGACAGCTCTCCCCATGCCTTTAGAAACGCCTCCCTGTTCCCGGAAAAAATCAGCGTAGTTTGAACAATGGACTTACCTTCTTCAGTAAGTGGCATCGTATCGCTGGAGACGATCTCCTCCAACAGATGTTCCCGTTCCCGGGTCTCTTCACGCCAGCATTCCGCTAATTCGTTAAGAAGCGTAAGAATGTCGGGTTGCTTTTTATGCAATGCATCGCGCTCGGCTTGTTTTGCTTGCAGGGCGGCCTGCTTCGCGCGATGCTGCTGTTCGGTTTCCCGCAGACGTTCTGCTTCCTGAGGCGTAAGTCCCTTTTGATCGCACGCAGTTCTGAAAAGTTCTTCAGCTTTCAAAATAGTATTTCGGACCTTCATCCAGTCAGGATGTTCTGACAGATTCCGAGCCGCTTTGCGGCGAAATATTTGTACAGCTGATTGGAGAGAGGCTGCAAGTTCGCGATATGCAGTGCTCATGTTCTGTTCTACTTGAGCAAAAATTTCCTTTTCCAGAAAAGTATCAAGGCGGCTGCCCAGTGGGGGCGGTTCGGCTTCTAACTCTTCGGCAAGGGTTTTCAGGCGTTCTTCTGTTTCTTGCGCCTTCGAACT
>JAFDBA010000195.1 GCA_019313505.1 Deltaproteobacteria bacterium | reverse complement strand
GAAAATATCTTGTAAGTTTTAAAAGATTTAATATCAACAACAACCCTGACCATATCCGATGTGTATTGCCCTGCACGCGCGTCGCTGAGGAGGTTGTCATTGATTGGAATATATCTTTTAATATCTTTTCCCAGTTTGCTGTTTCTCAAATCTATATACAAACGATGAGGTTTCTTTATTGCGATATCCTTTTTCAGGAGCCTGCGTGAATAGGATATCTCTCTATCCGCATCTATTACAACACGGGTGTAGTTAGGGTTGGACCAGAACCTGAGCCCCACAACCGTACCGGTTTTACCTTGCGACCCTTTGATACCCCTTTTAACCGTGGTTTGCGCGTAAGAGAATTTTTTTATTTCCTTTGCGATGTCATCTTCCTGTGGCATCACATGGCTTTGTTTGCTGATTTTCCTTTTGGATGCAATCTTAGGAATCCCTTTGGGAAAAAGATTACGCAGGGCGTTTTCAGCCTTGTGTTTGTATGAGCTTTTTGGATAATCTTTGATAATTTGCTTATAACTGTCGATAGCCGCTTTTTTGTCAGATGCTTTGAATGAACGCCCGTAAAGCTCCTTATAAAGCTTCCCTGACATATAAAGTCCGGCAGCAGCCCATGGACCTGAAGGGTTATACCGGTAAACAGACTGAAACTTATTTATACACCCAAGCCAGTAACATCTGTATTTCTGTTTTTTTGGACTGTGTCTAAGTTTCTTGTAACAGGCTTCAGCCCGGTAGTACTTTGTTTTTGCAATATCTGCAGATGACGTCCGAGGCCACGTCATGGCAAGAATACAGCACCCAAGCAAACAGAATATAAATGTTTTTCGGTAATCAAATAACAACGGTCTTTGCCTTTTCCTTTAATTCGTCCAAACAGTTCAAAGCGTCCAGAGGCGTCATTTTAGAAATGTCAAGCTTTTGCAGCTTTTCTATGACAAATTGATCCGACCTGGAAAAAAGACTAAGCTGCACCTCTCCCTTTTTTAAAATATCTGCGTCTTCGGCCATAAACGCCGGGCTTCTCAAGCTGTGTTCACCATTTTCAATATTGTAAAGAATCTTTTTGGCTCGTTTGATAACCCGGTCAGGAATACCTGCAAGCCTTGCAACCTGTATTCCATAACTTCGATTGGTGCCGCCTTCCACAAGCTTTCTTAAGAAAATAATTTCGTCATTCCATTCCTTTACTGCGATATTGTAATTTTTTACCCTGGGCTTTAAAAGTGCGAGTTCCGTAAGTTCATGGTAATGGGTGGCAAAAAGAGTTTTAACTCCCCTCCCCTTTAAGTCATGCAGGTATTCCGCCACCGCCCACGCGATGCTGAGCCCGTCGAACGTGCTCGTTCCCCGCCCGATCTCATCCATAATAACCAGGCTCCGCCCGGTTGCGCTGTTTAAAATATTGGCGGTCTCCTGCATCTCCACCATGAATGTGCTCTGTCCCTGGGAGAGGTTGTCCAGAGCGCCTACCCTGGTAAATATCCGGTCAGTAACACTCATTGAGGCTCTTGCAGCCGGTATATATGAGCCCATCTGGGCCATAATGATCATAAGGGCAACCTGCCGTAAAATGGTCGATTTACCGGCCATGTTGGGTCCGGTTATGATGAGTATCTGATTTTCAGCATCATCAATCCTGATGGTGTTGGGTACGAATCGTTCTCCGGTAATCATTTTTTCCACCACCGGATGACGTCCCTCTTCAAATAGAATATAGTCCTGTGTATTAAACTCCGGCCTGTGGTAATCATTTTGATCGGCGATTTCAGCCAGGTTCAGCAGACAGTCCAAATCGGCTAAAAATTGGGCAATCTGTTTAATGGCCTTGTTATTCTTTACAACCTCGTCCTTTATTTCATTAAATATTTCATATTCGAGCACGGCTCTCTGGTCTTCGGCGCCCAAAACTTTTGATTCAAATGTTTTTAACTCATCCGTGATGTACCGTTCTGCATTAACCAGGGTCTGTTTGCGAACATAATGGAGGGGAACATCTTCTGCGCGTGCCTTTGGGATCTCGATAAAATACCCGAATACCTTATTATAGCGCACTTTGAGTGTATTGATTCCGGTGGCCTGCTTTTCCCTGGCCTCGAGCCTTGCAAGCCACTCTTTGCCGTGCCGGCTGACGGCGATCAGTTCATCGAGTTCCTGATGGTATCCTTTCTTGATGATACCGCCTTCATTGATGGTATGGGGAGCATCTTCCCGGATAGACCGTTCGATCAATTCCGCCAGTTCACACAGACCGTCTATATCCTGGTTACAGGTAAACAGTTTCGCTTTTAGATGGGAAAGGAAAGACCAGATATCGGGCAGGCTGTTAATGGAACGCTTCAGCGCGACAAAATCCCTGGCATTGGACTGCCTCATGGCGATTTTGCTCCCCAGACGTTCAAGATCATAAACAGATTTTAAGATCTCCCTGATATTCTTTCGAACCTGAATGTTTTCCTTTGCCTCTTCAACAGCATCCTGTCTGGACACAATCTCAGATATATCCAGAAGCGGATATCTGACCCACCTTTTCAGCAGCCTCCCCCCCATTGCGGTAACAGTTCTGTCCATAATTCCCAGGAGTGTTCCCTGTCCGGATCCAGTACGAATATTCTTGACCAGCTCAAGGTTTCGACAACTTAAATCGTCAACCAGAAGATAATTACTCAGTGAATAGGTTTCGATGCCGGTAAAATGTTCTACTTTCTGTCTCTGGGTCTCCCGGACATAAAAAATAAGTGCTCCGGCCGCGCGCACGCCGGCTTTTAAATGTTCGCAACCGAATCCTTCAAGGGAAAGGGTTTTGAATTGATCAATAAGCCTTTCACGTGCCCTGCTATATTCAAATGCACTGTCTTCCAAAAAGGTTATCGATTTTTCGGGCAGTGCTTTTATAATCGACAAAAAAAAGGGGTCATTTCTTGAAGATTCAGGAAAGAGAACTTCTTTTGGAGATATACGGAGGACCTCATCAACAACAGCATGTATATTTTCAAATTCTGCCACCCTAAAATTCCCGGTTGAAATATCTAAATAGCTAAGTCCGGCGGCATCTTCATTGTGCACAACAGCAAGAACATAATTATCCGTCTTTTCATCAAGCAACTCATTATCGACGATCATCCCAGGTGTAACGACCCGGACCACATCCCTTTTAACCAAACCTTTTGCCCGGGACGAATCCTCTATTTGATCACATATTGCTACTTTGTATCCCTGGTCAATGAGGCGGGCGAGATAGTTTCGTGCAGATCTATACGGTACGCCGCACATGGGAATCGGGAATTCGTCTTTCTTGTTCCTTGAAGTTAAAGTTATCTCGAGAAGCCTGGAGGCAAGCTCGGCATCCTCAAAAAACATTTCGTAAAAATCTCCCATACGGTAAAAAAGTATTGCGTCAGAGTATTTTTCCTTAATAGACAGGTACTGCTTCATCATGGGAGTGGTTTTCGAAAGACTCATGTTCCTAACTCGGTTCTTTGGCTTCGGCATTATGGCCAGAAGAACCGCTTTGTAATGATTCCACCTCTTTTTTGAGTACTGCAATTTCTTTTAGTTGGGAAGTGGCTACTGCTTTTAAATTTTTGATTGTTTTTTTCGATTTGAACCGTACGGAAAGACTGATAAAATAGGCAATCAAAAACCCGGACAGAAAAAAAACGAGAAAAAAGATCGCATTGGGCAGTTCCGTTGCATGAAAAGGTTCACCATACAAAAGATTTATTTGAAGAACTTGTTTTGCCAACAAATAATCCTTATTCGATAAAAAAATAATTGCTACAAAGCCTAAAACAATTACCCAGAGAACAATCTTAAGTTTTTTCATATTTGTCTCCTCCAATATCAGCTTGTTATATATAGTTTGTCAAAGTAAGGCTTTAAATTGTTGTATGTGGTTATTAAATGCTCCGGGATTACACGTACATCGGCAAAGACAGTTAGAGCATTTGTATCGCCGAACCAGCGGGGAACAATATGAAAATGAAGATGTTCTTCAACGCCGGCGCCTGCTACTTTTCCGAGGTTAAGTCCCACATTAAAACCATCG
>JAFDBA010000194.1 GCA_019313505.1 Deltaproteobacteria bacterium | reverse complement strand
ATGATAAGCTTCGTGATATTAACGGTCAAATCATGGAATTGAATATTAAAATTTTCAAGGAGGAGGGTGCTGATTAATTAAGCATATTTGTGGGTAATAGTAAGGTGGTGTGGGAGGGGCGCTCAGGGATGGGCGTCCCTATTCCGATATGTCATTTTGCAAGTTCAAACAGGTTGAATTTAGATGCTTTTTTGTCGAAAGTAATAACTGTTTCGCAACCATTTATTTTGGCAGAATAAGCAATTAAAAGATCTGAGAGATCATATCTGTTTCCTTGTGCAGAGAGTATGAATTGTTGCAAGGCTGACTGATGCTCGAACTTAAAAATTGGCATTAATAAAAGGTCGCTTATCGAATCTAAAATTTCATCTCTATGAATTTCGTAGGCTGATTCTAAGACCCAGATAAATTCTAAGACAACGAGCAAGGGGACAAATAACTCTTTTTTTTCTGATTCAGCTTTTTTGAAAATTTTGTAAACTTTCTTTGTTTGCTGTTCGTCATCGCCAATTAAGAAACGGATTAGAATATTTGTGTCTACTCCTTTCATTTAAATTTATCCTTCATTCTGTTTCTAATCGCATCATCCATAGCTTCAAGAGTCACGGCTTTTCTGCCTGACCTATGTAATTTACAGAAAATTTCGTCTACTTTTTTGGAAATTGGCCTGATTATGGCCTCTCTTTTTTCTGTGACAATAATCTCGATTTTATCGCCGGTATGCAATTTTAGAGTTTCTCTTATTTTTTTAGGTATAGTAACCTGACCTTTAGTTGTAAGAGTTGCAGTCGCCATAATTCCTCCTTACATATTTAATGTATCTTACTAATCTGTAAGGCAGTTTCGGTTTAATGTCAAGATATTTTATGGTTTTGGGCTGTAGAGAGGGTTATTTTCTTTGAGACATAACCAACAAACCCCGTAGTTAGCGCAGTTTGCTTTTTATTTATGGGTGTTTAATGATGGAGCATGATCACAAAAGGGAGGTGGCATCATGCTCCATCGGTATTGCAGCCAGTTTTTTGCATACTGTCAGTTGGCCGATTTCTCAGTACGTTCCATCCAGGCTTTAACCATCAGGCTGAACGAATTTAAAGCCTTCCTGAAATTTCAAAGAATCCGGTCAGTTCTAAAGATTACATGTCGGCATCTGATAAATCTTATCATAATCATGTTACATATAACGACAAATCATGGATGCAGTCAAAAGTCCCCTGGATACGCTAAACTAAAGAGAATGGGGTGAAAGGTTGTCCCCATTTTTCAGAGAAAACGATTTTTTCAATCGGTTTTCTTTTTCGTTTTCTGCTGGAGTCATCTTTCGGATAACCCACGGCCAGCAACGCGGGAACCTTGATTCTTTTCGGTATTTTTAGGATTTTTTTCAACCTGCGCTCATCAAACCAGCCGATCCAGCAGGTTCCAAGGCCGAGTTCCGTGGCTTTTAACACGATGTGCTCCATGGCGATACCGAGATCGATCTGGTAATATTCAATGCCGGTGATCCGGCCGCCGATGCGGTTTGCAACAATATCCAGTTGGGAGCATCCCACAATCACCAGCGGCGCCTGTTCAAGCCATTTGTTTGGAACTACAGGGCGCATGGCCTCATGGCAAATTTTTCGAATGATTTCCTTTTGGATTACGGTGACGAAACGCCAGGTCTGGCTGTTGCAGGCAGACGGTGCAATACGTGCCGCTTCGATGATGGCCGTTACGTCTTTTTCTTTTACCGGCGTTGAATGAAAAGATCTTGTTGATTTTCTATTATGAAGTATCTGATCAAATTTCATCATTTCTGTTTGATACCGTATTTCTTTACTCTATTTCCGTCCATTTCTTCCACGGTAACAATATATGTTCCAATGGTTATTTGTTCCTTTTCCATTGGAATTCTTCCGATTGTATTTAGGACATATCCGGAAAACGTATCGTAATCCTTTGAGTCCGGGATGTCCATGCTTATGATTTCATTGACTTCATCAATATCAGCCATCCCCAGAACACGCCATTCCTTGCCCTTTTGCTTGACAATATGGGGTTCTTCCTTATCGCTTTCATCGACGATCTCTCCCACAATTTCTTCAAGTGCGTCTTCCAGGGTTATCAGTCCGGACACACCGCCGTACTCATCAACGACAATGGCCATGTGATGTTTTCTTACTTTGAATTGATGAAGCAGCTTGTCTAATTTTTTATTTTCCGGAACAAAATATGGTTTTGTCATGATTTTGCGGACATCAATCCGGGTGTCTGTTGTCACGTTATGCAAAAAGAGATCTTTTATATTTATGATGCCGATGACATGATCAATATCATTCTCAATTACCGGGATTCTTGTAAAACCAGACTTAACGATATCCTCTAAAACCAGTTTTTCATTGGCTTCAATAACGAACATATCTGTTCTCGGAGTCATGATTTCAGAAGTGCTGGTATCATCGAACTCAAAAATTCTGTGTATCAGTTTCTTTTCTTCTTCTTTGATTTCACCTTCTTCTTCAACTGCTTCAACGAAGGTCATCAATTCTTCTTCCGTAACCGTTGGCGTTTTCTTGATTTTACCCGTCAGCTTGGGTATAAAATTCAGGAAAATGATAACCGGGTAACATAAAATTGAGAACCAGTATATGGGATAGATGACCATTCTTGCGATCAAAATATTATTCTGGGTGGCCACGGATTTTGGTATTACCTCGCCAAAAACCAGAATCAGAAAAGTCATGATTCCCGTGGCAATACCCACTGCATTGTTTGGGAAGATATTAATTGTGATATAAGTTGCCAGGGCCGCAGCGCCCACATTCACCAAATTGTTTCCGATAAGGATTGTGGAAAGGAGCCTGTGAGGATCATCCTTCATACGTTTGATCAGCAGCAAAGACTTTGTATTTTTCTTGGCAATATGCCGGGCTTTTGTTTTGCTTATGGAAAACAGAGCGGTTTCCGCTGAAGAGAAAAAGCCGGACAACAACAGTAAGATAAACAATAAAACAACCTGATTTACCATGATATGTACAGATCCTGGGGATAAATTGCGGGATAACCGGTTGCCTCCTTGAGGGGAGGAATTCCTTCAATTATTTGTTTCGTATAACCTGTCACTACTTTCTCTTGCAAAGGGGGTTGTGTCATGAGATTATTTTTATTACATAATACATCAATTTTTTATTTTTTCAAGTAAATAAAACAAGATGAGAGAGCCCACTCAAATTTATGCATAAAACAAAAGGCATAAAAGAATACATACAATCGCTGATTGCTTCGAAACGTCTCGGGGATCAAGTGGTTCATCATATGCTGATTCCCGATCATCCTCCAAGCCTGTCAAAACCCGAGAAACCGTGGCCGGAACAAATAAAGTATATCATAAAATCAGCCGGAATTCATGATCTCTACCAACACCAGGCAAATGCCGTTGATTTAATAAGATCCGGCCGGAATATTGTTGTTGCAACGCCCACAGCAAGCGGCAAAACCCTTATTTACAATCTTCCCGTGCTGGAAAATATATTGAAAAATCCAGGATCAAAAGCCCTTTATATTTTCCCTTTAAAAGCGCTTGCTCAGGATCAAATGCGTACGTTTAAAAAAATGACGGAAATTGATGGGGAGATAAAACCTACAATTGAGATTTATGACGGAGACACCACCGCCTGGCATCGCAAACGAATAAGGGAAGCACCACCCAATATTCTTTTAACAAACCCTGAAATGATTCACCTTTCACTTCTTGCCCATCACCGTAAATGGGCCGATTTCTTTTGTGACCTTGATATGGTGGTGGTTGATGAGGTTCATACATACCGGGGAATCATGGGGTCGCACATGGCCCAGGTTTTCAGACGGCTTCGAAGGATATGTTCCTTTTACGGAGCCGATCCGACATTTATATTTTGCTCTGCCACGGTATCAAATCCATCCCAGCTTTCCGAACAACTCACAGGGCTTAAAGTCGATACCATCACAAAAAGTGGTGCTCCCATGGGCCCAAAGCATCTTGTATTTATGAATCCGGTTCAAGGGCCGGCTCAGACAGCCATACTTCTGCTGAAAGCAGCGCTTCACCGCGGGTTGCGAACCATTGT
>JAFDBA010000193.1 GCA_019313505.1 Deltaproteobacteria bacterium | reverse complement strand
TTGCGCTTCAAGTTAGTTTCTTAGTTGTAAGTTTTGTGCTTTTTTATGGCAAAACTTTATCCATTCTGCCACTAAGGCACAAAGAAAGAGTAATAAATATATCCTTTGTGTCTTAGTGTCTTTGTGGCAAATATTTTTGGGTTAGGAAATAATTGATAACATCAAGATAGAGCACTGTTTGTTTATGTTCTTGTATTTTACTCAAAAATCATGCCAAAACATGCCCGGTAGATAGGGATCGTAGTTTAAACAAGGCTATTATGGGATAAAAATTGCCGTAGAGTTTTTTAAAAATCCTTGTTTAAAAGGGTATTGCACTAATATGAATATATATAGCAATAGTTGGTAAAAAAGTAATGATTATAATATACGAGGTGCATTGATGGAGAATAAGCCGGCAGGTATGCACAGAAAAATGTGCATCGTGCACATTTTTCTGTGCATATTCTTTGATTGACGAAGATAAAATTTTATGATGATATATCTTTTAATTATCTTTCACACCGAATTAACCATAACATAATAATAAGTTATTACAGTCTGTCTTGATTGAGTCCAAAAACCATGGCATAAAGTTTGCTTAGTTTGCGATTGTTTGCAACGCTTTAGCTTTTTGAAAATATTACCGCTTCAGGTATAATGAAATTTTAACTGAAGCTCCTTTGAAATCGATTTGTTTCATCTAAGGAACTTAACCGTTGATAGACAGTACGTCTGCTTTATAAAAAAAGCGAATTGGATATGAAAAAAAATCATACGATTCTTGTTGTTGATGATGAAAATGGCGTTCGCCAGTCGTTCAACATGGTCTTAAAGGATGTTTATAATGTGCTTCTGGCGGATTCAGGGAAGCAAGCTATTGATATATTTACAAGAAATAAAGTCGATCTGATTTTACTCGATATCCTTTTGCCGGATACCGGAGGTCTTGACCTTCTCGAGAAATTCAAGGAAACAGATCCAAATACGGAAATAATAATGGTAACCGCAGTTAATGAAATTCAAACCGCAGTAAAGGCGATTAAATTGGGGGCTTATGAATATATCATTAAACCTTTCGTGGTGGATGATGTTTTGATTGTAATCAAGCGGGCCATGGAAAAACGAAGCCTTGTAAAAGAAGTTGCCTATCTAAAGGATGAACTTGAACGGTATCATTCTTTTGAAAAGATGGTTGGCAAAGATGAAAATATGAGAAAAATCTTTGAATTAATATCGATTGTTTCTCAAAGTGATGGGACAGTTCTTATACAGGGGGAGAGCGGTACAGGCAAGGAACTGGTTGCCAGAGCCATTCATAACCGGGGATTGAGGCACGAAGAGCCCTTTGTGGTTATTAATTGTGCAGCCATACCGGCAACCCTGATGGAGAGTAAAATCTTCGGTCACAACAGGGGTGCATTTACAGGGGCCACCCATACCAGCATCGGTAAGCTGGAAATTGGAGATAAAGGAACTATCTTTTTGGATGATATCGATTCTCTCGATATCAACATGCAGGCTAAGCTTCTACGAATTATCCAGGAAAAAGAATTTGAAAGATTAGGCAGCACCAAGGTTATCAAGGTTGATGTCAGGTTTGTGGCATCTTCGAATAAAGATCTCAAGGATTTGATTTCACAGGAAAAATTTCGTGAAGACCTCTATTATAGACTGGCTGTTTTTCCTATCGAATTACCCCCCTTAAAAGAAAGAAAAGGTGATATCTCACTGCTATTGAACCACTTTTTGCAGTTGAATGCAAAGAATACCGGAAAACCTCCCAAAAGATTTTCTAAAGAAGCGGTTCAAATATTAATGGAATATGATTGGCCGGGAAATGTCAGAGAGCTTCAAAACCTGGTGGAAAGATTGTTTACCATCACAAAAGGTTCTGTGATTCATCTTAAAGATATTTCCACTTTTGATATCGGCAAAAGGGGAATTAAGGATATGACCCTTAAACAAGCCGTGAGTACATTTGAGAAAAATTACATTTCCGAGATTCTTGAAAAGGTCAACGGCAATAGAAAAAAAGCGGCGGAACGACTCGGAATACATCGTAATACGCTTTTATCCAAAACCATCGAGTTGGCCCCAAATACGAATAAATAAACATATCGTAAATTCTACAAAAAAACCTCCTCTGTTTCACATCTTTTTTTTATTTGTCCTTGACATGAATTTGCAAAATGTTTATAGGACTTTTTTTAAATGTAATTTCCCTGATATCTATTTTTCTCATGTGGAGTGGTCCCTGGTATGAGGCTTAACAATCTACTGGAGCAAAGAAAAACCACGATTATAAAAGATTGGTTTGCCCTGGCAGTTGAAACTTATCCACCCGACACCGCATCATTTCTAAAAAGGCAGAGAGATCCTTTTGCCAACCCTGTCGGAAGAACTGTATCCCGGGGATTGGAAGCATTGTTTAATGAACTCCTTAAGGAAATGGATTATGAAACCATAACATCTTTCCTCGATCCTATCATCAGGATCAGAGCTATTCAGAACTTCTCCCCTGCACAAGCCATAAGTTTCATCTTTCTGTTAAAAAAGGTCATTCGAGAAAATACAAAAAAAGAGGTTCCCAGAGAACAGCTTTTCAACGAACTGCTGTTGTTCGAGTCAAGAATCGATCAATTGGTCATGATTGCGTTTAACCTTTATATGCAATGCAGGGAAAAAATTTGCGAACTCAAAGCCAACGAAATGAGAAACACAACTTATAAGGCTTTTAAGAGGGCGGGTTTGGTTAGAGAGATGCCGGTGGATAAACCGGACGTTAAATCTAATGTTAATACGTAAGGAGGCTTCAAACCATATATAAGTTTTTACAAAATCACTTATGTAAAAGCTGTCTGAGACGATTTTGGATAAACTTTATATGTTGTTATGGGGCCATTTAGTGAGGTAATGGTATAATGAATATTAGCTACATGTATTCCCTCATAACGGTTATCGTCTTATTTCTGCTTGCCTATGTGGGCGCTATGTTGCCGGGGGGTGAGGTATTTTTTGGTATTATCATACCTTACCTGGCTTTAATTATTTTTATTTTGGGATTTATAAACCGCGTCATAGATTGGGCCCGTTCACCGGTTCCTTTTCGCATTCCCACAACCTGCGGTCAGGAGAAATCTTTGCCCTGGATCAAGCCCAACAGCATTGACAATCCGACCACGACCGGTGGCGTTATTATTCGGATGTTTCTGGAAGTCGTTTTTTTTCGGTCATTATTCAGAAATACAAAAATGGCATTAAAAGAGGGCGATAAGCTTTCCTATGAATGGGAAAAGTGGCTGTGGCTATTTTCCCTGGCATTTCACTGGACCTTTTTCACCGTAATATTCAGACATCTTCGATTTTTTACGGAACCGGTGCCGGCTTTAATTGAATTGGTTGCAAAACTTGACGGTTTTCTCCAAATCGGCCTGCCGGAACTCAGAATTTCCGGCGTGGTCCTGCTGGCCGCTTTAATCTTCTTGTTCTTAAGAAGAATATATATTCCACAGATAAGATATATTTCACTGGCTTCAGACTATTTTCCCCTGTTTCTGATTATGGGCATTGCTTTTACCGGAATCTTGATGCGTTATTTTACAAAGGTTGATATCGTGGGTGTAAAAGAGTTTACCATGAGCCTTGCAACCTTTAAGCCCCATATTATCAAAGGAATCGGTAGTATTTTTTATGTGCACCTATTTTTTGTCAGTGTTCTTTTAGCATATTTTCCCTTCAGCAAACTCATGCACCTGGGGGGAATTTTTATGAGCCCCACCAGAAATATGGCTAACAACAACCGTGCTAAGAGGCATATCAATCCGTGGAATTACCCTGTCAAGGTTCATTCATATGCAGCATATGAAGACGAGTTCAGGGAAAAAATGGTCGGAGTAGGATTACCTGTGGATAAACCGTTAGCGGCGGAGACACCGGAAGAATCAAAGGAACCAGAGGAAAAGGAGTAAGTAATGTCAGAACTTCCAAATTCGGATGAACTGTTATCAAAAATAGACTATAAACCTTCCCCTAAGGGATGGATGGATACCCCTGTTGAGATCAGGAAAGGGATTGCTTGCTATGCTTCGAACCCCAAAAGCGTTGAGTATGTG
>JAFDBA010000039.1 GCA_019313505.1 Deltaproteobacteria bacterium | reverse complement strand
AAAAATGCTAAAGAATTACAAAGATTTGAAAGTCTGGCAAAAGTCATACACACTTAAATCATATTTGAATATGAAAAATGGTTAGCCGGTTGACCCGTTAGCTCGTTGAGCCCGTAAAAACATTATCCAAACACAACGGGCAAACTGGCCAATGGGGAACGGGAAAACCTTTAAAGGTGAATTGGGTATACTAAAAAAAGATATCGCAGAAATCGAAAGAATGTTAAAGGCGCTGATAAAGTCTTTAGAAAACAAACCCTTGAATCCTTGACCCCTTGAATCCTTGGACCCTCTTCTCCAACTAAATTGGAGAAGAACCACAAAAAATAAAAGCCGAGGTGATTATGTTTTTGGAATATATGGGATTATTAGGAATGGGGGCAGAGCCTGCTTTCTCTTTTGAGTTCATTTCACGAATAGTTCTTGTTATGTTGGCAGTAATAGCTATGATCTTTATCGGGTACAAAATAAAAGAGGTGTGGGGCGCAGTTATAGCCTTTTTACTTTGTGCATTTTTATTCCTATACCTAAACGGTCTACTGCCCAAATGAAATTTCAAAACGTGATTTGAATAAAACAGGGTCTATGATGACCCCGTTTTATTAGCGAAATATTTATATATTGATTTATTTCGAATATTTCATGAACAATTTCATGGCTTTTTTATTGCGGCTGCGGTTTCCTTTCTTTTCGTTTTTTTTGAAAATAGAGGACAACATATCTTTTGAAAAATAGAAGAACAGAAGGCCAAAGACGGCTATCAGTGCAAAAGGCCAAAGCCTGGAGAAGTCAATCCCTCCGGCAGAATTGCTGTCAGTGGCAACAGCAGTGCCATCGCCGGAACTACCATCGGTCGAGTCATCCCTATTAGCGGTATTAGCGGCATAAGCGGTACCTTTTCCAGCCCCGCTTTCGGTTGAGGCTCCGCTATCAGCAGCATATGCAGTACCACTGCCATACCCGCCACCGCTTGAACCGCCGTCCGTGCCGCCATCACCAGACCCGTCACCGCTTGAACCACTGCCGGAGCCTCCGTCAGAACCGCTCCCAGAGCCGCCGCCACTCGAGTCGACTCCTGAACCGCCGCCACTGGATTCGATTCCTGAGCCGCCACCACTAAAGTTGCCGCCGCTGGTGGCTCCGTTACCTGAACTTCCACTGCCCGCGCCACTATCAACAGAATCACCACCGCTTGAACCGCCGCCTGTAGCACCATCATTAGAGCCTCCACCGCCCGTGTCGCCTCCGCCTGAACCACCGCCCGTAGCACCGTCTCCAGAGCCACCGCCTGTGTCGCCGCCGTCCGAACCGCCACCTGTATTACCGTCATTAGAACCGTTGCCCGTGCCGCCATCATCGGAGCCATCGCCCGTGCCACCGTTTTCAGTACCGCCATCGCTTGAACCGCCGCCTGTTCCACCGTCTCCGGAGCCGCCGCCACCAGAATCACCACCGCCTTGCACTAAAGCCACTACATCACTGGTATCTTGATACGTATCATTAATTGATTCACCGAGTCCGCCCATAGCGACGACCGCGCCAAGAACAATTAGCGCAATGACTAACGAAACCTCAATTGAACTGGTGCCGGAGGAACATCGCAACAATCGGAAAAATGGCCGGGATGAATCCGATAAGTTCGATTTTAACTTTTTAGTTTTATTGGTAAAAAGAAATGTCATGAGGTATTTTCTCCCGCTATTTATATAACTGCAAAATAATTGCCGGCAAAATGATTAATACCAAGCATCAAACTTCCTCAACTTAAATAGGACACAGATTTTCGCAGACCCGCCTGCCATGCGAAGCACAAGCGGGCAGGTATACACAGATAATATTGTATTTCTTAATTAAAAAATCTTGATAATCTGTGCCTGCCCAATGAAATGTTTACCCCGTTCAATTCGCAGACCATTTATCTGGGGCTTTCTTTTTCTATTTCATCGGGGTAATCTGTGTCCAAAAAAAGAAATTCCTATGCATTTTATTTATTACAAAGGTTACAAGACATTATAGTGTGCAAATAATATGCCGTTTGGGTATTTCACAGACAACTGTAAGATAACTATTGGATTTGACTTGTTTTTCTATTGAGTTGTTTTATAAATGGTCTGTGGTATTGTGACAAAAAATGTCCAATATATGTGAAAAAAATGTCATACTTAATTTAGACCCCGGTGAATTCCCCTATCGGGGTCTGCGTAGCAGAATTTCACTGGGCAGGCCCCAGTACCATCTACCGGAGCTACGGAACAGGTGGGGCGGGCTGGATATTTTATTGTCCGCAGATTACGCAGATTACCGCAAATTATAAGACAAAGGTACTTTAGTGCGCGGAGCGCATCATAGTATAAAACTATGTTTTATAAATATTGTCATGGTGATCAAGATCAAGTATCTCTTGCACTTTTCTATCTATCAGCACAAGTAATTCTCTGTCTTTTTTCTTGAGCTTCTTAAATTTCCTGTCAAGATTTTCCTTGATTGCAAGTTTATCCATTTGATTTATACTCAGCTATTTCGTAACCTATCTCTATGAATGTGAAAAAAACCATGCCGCTGAAGCCGGCTCAAGGTAGAAAGAAATTTTTGACGGCCGTTGTTGCAAATAATAATGGAGAAATTTTTGATCTCAAAGGATATGCTGCCGTGGGAATGGCCGGTCCTTCCCTGGTCCCCCTGACATTGGATGAAACGATCAACATGCCTTTTGGCGGGGAACTAATGTACATGCCGGATAGAAAGCCGATCTTGTACAATATGGAAAACCGCAGGCTCGAAACTATGGGGGAAAATCCATATGCACCCGGTGAAATGATATACCCCGTTGCTGCTTTTAATTCGCCCGGCTATGTAAATTCTTATATAAGCGCTTACAGAGAAAACAACGTCGCCGGTTATCTACCCCTTTTTTCATACGGAGCAGTAGGATGGCACAAAGGGGGGTTCAGATCTGCCGTGATACGTGTGGACAAAGAAAGGCGGCAGGATTTGAGACTGATGAAACCCGAAGATGTAATTAACGGAATTAGTAGGATAAAAAAGAAGATGCCGGATAACAGACTAAGGAAACATTTAGAAAAATGTGCCTTGGAATACGGTTGTCCGGCGGCCAACAATTTCTTTTTGGGGAGATACGAAGCACCGCTGCCCACTTCAGAACGATGTAACGCCAGTTGCCTGGGCTGTTTGTCGTTACAGCACAATGGCGAGATTCCCCACAGCCAGGACAGAATTGTTTTTAAGCCCTCCCCCGAAGAGATCGCAGAAGTATCTCTTGAACATATAAAGCTGGTAAGAAAAAGCGTTGTCAGTTTCGGGCAGGGGTGTGAGGGAGAGCCCTTGCTGGCAGCCAACGTCATTATGCCCGCCATAGAAAAGATACGTTCGGTGACCGGTCGCGGCACAATTAACATGAATACCAATGGAAGCAAGCCCAAAGTTCTGAAAAAGCTGTTTAAAGCAGGTCTTGACAGCATCCGTATAAGTATCAACAGTATCAGAAAAGATTGCTATGATGCATATTTTCGACCTAAAAGTTATAAATTTTCGGATGTCAAACAGAGCATTGAGATTGCACTTCAGCAGAAAAAATTTGTATCCATAAACTATTTAAATTGCCCAGGTTTTACCGACACTCCGGAAGAAGTGGAAGCACTGGCCGAGTTTTTAAAACAGTATCCGATAAACATGATCCAGTGGCGAAATTTAAATTTTGACCCTGTAAGATATTGGAATGTCATGTCGAGTGCTGCGCAGCATGGAAGTCCTTTGGGCATGCAAAATGTTCTTCGCCGAATTAAAGAATCTTTCCCGAATTTACAATACGGTTACTTTAATCCCCCAAAAGAAAAGTTTAACCTAATCCGGACAAACCGGAAAAGTTACAAGTGAACTAAAGTTTGAAGTGAGCTAAAGTTAAGGAGTCGCTACGCCCCAGCTTCTATACAAATTAGCAGTATTCCTTAACTTTAGGCACTTTAGATCACTTTAGATCACTTCACACTTAATTGTCGAAGCAATTTTTTGCCATAAAAAGCACCCCGGTGGAATTGACTCTGTATTGCACTGGGCAAGCAAAATTTACAATTAAGCGCCTAATGGATCCAAAATAGCATAAAAAAAATTATGAAATGGATAGAAACAAAGGTGTTTTTTGATTTCGAAGATAAGCAATTGGCCACAGATCTTATTGCCAATATTTTTTATGAGCTGGGACTAAAGGGTGTGGTTGTGGAAGAGCCGGATATTAAACATCCGGAAGATTGGGGGAAAAATGCTATTATGCCAGAGCATTATGCGGTTATCGGCTATCTGCCCAACGATGAGCAATCCGAAAAAAGGCGCAAAATAATTGAAAAAAAGTTAGCCCAACTTGAAAATACAATCGGTATTAAAAACAGCGTTGTTTATTCTGATATGGATGAAGCAGATTGGGCACAGATATGGAAGGCTTATTTCCGGCCTGAGAAGATAACCGCTAATATCGTAGTGAAACCCACATGGCAAAAATATTCTCATAGACATGATGAAATCATCCTTGAGATCGATCCTGGCATGGCATTTGGTACAGGAACCCATCCCACAACCTGCATGTGCATTAAAATGATCGAAAAATATCTGAAAAGAGACGATTTTTTTCTGGATGTGGGAACAGGTTCCGGTATCCTGATGGTTGCGGCCGCAAAACTGGGAGCAGGCAAGGTCCGGGGAACTGATAACGATGAAGTTGCAGTCGATGTTGCCCGTAAAAATTTGATGCAAAACAGGATATCAGAGTCAACCTTCAATGTTATAACCGGCAACCTTGTCGATAAGGTGACGGGAAGGTTTGATCTTGTTGCCGCTAATATAACATCAAAAGCCATTTTAATGTTGCTTGACGACATCAAAAAAATATTGGCCAAAAAAGGCACATTTATCTGCTCGGGTATTATCGAGGAGCAAAAGAGTCCGGTTTTAAAGAAGATAAAACAGCTGGGTTTTGATGTGATCGAGATACTTACACAAGAAGATTGGGTTTCAATTGCCTGTAAGCTACATTAAATAATACCGGGTATTTTATGATACCTGCTTTTGCAATACGTAGCCTATTTTTTCGTGAGTCCTAAGGACATATTAATTTGATAGTTGGAAAATACGTGCGATATCTGGCAACATCTCGTGTAATCAAGCCTAAATCATATATTGCAGCTTGTGCACCAATATAAAAATCGGGCAATGGAGATCTTTTTGCACCTTTACTCTTCCTATATCTAAGGAAGGCTTTCCCGGCCAAAAACAGGGCCTCTTTGGGAATTTGCAGCATCTGGAATCCACATTTATTGATAGCTGACTCCAATTCCTCTATTCGTTCAAACCCAATGGAGACTTCAGAATAAATTATTGGATTAATATACAGTGTTGTAATGTGAGCATGCTTTTCCAATGTAAAATCAGACCAATCGGCCCAAGTAGGATCATTGAGGAAAATGTCCAGAATAATATTTGAGTCAACCAGAACCCCCTTCATTTGTCTCCTCTTGTTAAAGCCATAATTTCATCAGTTGTCATTTTTACTGTTGCAATTCCCCTCAATTTGTTGAATTTACGTTTTGTGATATTTTTTCCCTTTTTCTTCACTAAATAGACGCGGCCTTTTTCTTCTATAAAATCAATTTCAGTGGCAGGAGTTATTCCTAGTTTTTCGCGAATATTTTGTGGGATTGTAACTTGTCCTTTTGTTGTAACTCGCATGATTAGACCCTCCAGTATGGTGTAATACCGGTAATAGTATTACTTTGAGCGGGTAATGTCAACAATCTATTCAGAATTTATGAGATTACAAATTGATGCTATTCATTTTGAGGCACGGCGGAAGAATGATGGTCGATGATGCACCACTCACCATCCCCGTTCTTGCGATAAACAAAAGTATAACGAGCGGGTATACTTATCATTTTACCATCTTTTTCATAAAAAAATGTGTAATAACCAGTGTTTACTGCAATATCGCCATACACTCTTACCATGGGTTTGTAATAGATTGCATTTAAATGTTTCAACCCCATGAAATGTTCAAAATAATTCTTTGTTCCTTCAGGAGTTGTCCGCAGAAAAGGTGATACAGTACCCCAAAAAACAGCATCTTTAGCATACAACTTTGACACCGTTTCTGGATCAGTGGTAGTGACGGCCTCAATCCATTTGTCCATTGCCTTCAAAACTGACTGTTGCTCTTCAGTGAATTGTCGTAAAACTCCTTTTTGATCTATTAAAATGTTATTAGTTTTTTTCATAAAAGCTTCTCCTTTTTCTCATATAATGTTGGATTTGAGCCGTAACCGCAAGGTCACTGGACTTGATAAAGTTTTTTGAATGTTGTAATCACCCCAAATGACCGCTCTTTTTGTTTTTTGCTCGAACGATTTTTTTGCCCTTATTGTTTTCTTTTTTCAACTTATATGTTTGAAGTTTCCTGTTGAATTCATAAAGATTGCTGAGCTGACTCAGCACTTTTTCAATCTTCTTCATTCGCTAACCTTTCAATGTCAGCTTGGTCCTGAAGTGAATTTCTTTTCCTTTTTAACCAAATAATATCAGATTTTTCAGCAACATAGACAATTCCATATTCACCCTGGGCCTCAATCGCATTCTGAATGATTTTTAAATGTTTTTCTTCTCCTGCTACTAAAAGGTCTATAATCATTTGGTCATTTTCTATAACCTTTAAAAAACGATGCAGGGTCAAAGGAGTGGCTTTAAATGTCCATGGTTCTGCTGATTCAAAATACCCATTTTTTTCTAATATCAAACTAACTTTTTCAAAATCATTTGGCTCTATCAACAGGTCAATATCTTGGGTAAATCGAGGTTCTGTATAAAATGCCATTGCGACGCCACCAACCAGGGCATACCGTATCTTTTCACGTGCAATATGTTTGATTATTTCTGTAAATTCATCGAAGATATTCATTGATTTCTTCTCTGTTAGCCGATCATATTGATCATGTTATCTTTCACTATACTCGAAAGGCTTTTGATTTCTCTATAACTCTGGTGGCTAATGGATATTGTTTTATCCATTGTCCCGTAGAGCGTTAATGTTGATAATATACAAGTATTATAACAGATATTTATAATAAATCAAGTTAAGTAGGACGCAGATTTTCGCAGATATACACAGATAATATTGTTATTTGATAATTTAAAAATCTTGACAATCTTTGTCCATCTGTGTCCAAAAAAGGAAATTCCTATATTATCAAGTTGTTAAAGCAAAAAGGATGATGGATAAAATGTGTTTTGATAATGGCATTATAAAGAATTATATTGTAATCTTTGGTGTCTTCGTGGCTGAAGGTTTACTATTTTCCTTACTATTTTTACAATGTGCTCAGGCGGCATTGATAGGGAGAAAATATTAATGATTAACATTGAAAAAACGGCTGAACGATTGCAGGACCATCTCAGAATGCTAACGCTGACCATTGGTGAACGTAGTGTTTTATTACCTGACAATCTTAAAAAGACCCAAGAATACATCGAAACATTCTATCAAGATATCGACATACCGGCATATTGTGAACCCTACCAATACCGGAATTATACGGTTGCGAATGTGGTGGCGGAAATCTCTTTTTGTGAAAATCCCACAAAACGTTATATTGTGGGGGCCCACTATGATTCAGTAGCCGGAACAGTTGGCGCTGATGATAACGCCAGTGCCATCGCCGTCCAACTGGAGACTGCCCGGAATTTGAAGGCGGTGAAAGATCATCAGGAACTTGACCTGGCAGTGAAATTCGTTTCCTTTGCTCTGGAAGAACCGCCGGCTTTCGGCACACGGCATATGGGAAGCAGGGTTTATGCCATGAAGGCCTTGAAAGAAAAAGAACAGATAGACGGCATGATTTGTCTGGAGATGGTGGGGTACACCTGCCATGATTCGGGCTGCCAGAGCTATCCGTTTCCGTTGATGTTTTTAGGCTATCCAGAGCAGGGAGATTTTATCGGCATTGTGGGAAATTTAAGCTCCAGAGGTTTTACAGAGGCTTTATTCAATGCTTTTCGCAAAAACCAGGAACTTCCGGTGATTAAGCTGACTGTTCCATTGGGAGGTTTCCTGCTTCCTTCGGTGAGACTCAGCGACCATTCTTCCTTCTGGGATCGGGGTTACAAGGCTGTCATGATTACGGATACAGCTTTTTTCCGGAATCCTCATTATCACAGGGCATCAGATACCATGGACAGGTTGGACTACGACTTTATGGCCAAACTGGTGGAGAGCCTTCTATTTTTTTTCCGTTCTCATCATCCATAAAAAATTGAAATACACCGTTGTCAACAGACTCATTTATAAAGCAGCGGATGTGTACACACTTCATAGTATTTTTGATCCGTCAGCCGGATAACACGTAATTCATCAGGGTCAATTTCCGGAATACGAGCCTCCCGTATTACTAAACTCTGATACTCTCCTGTTACTGTGGGAAATTTTCCTGTATGAATTTTAATTTTCTCCTTTTGCAGGTCCGGGATGGAACATTCTATTGACTTTAAGTCGATCTCTTTTGATAGCTTCTCAAAACCGGCGGCGTCCAATTCAATACCATTTATATTATAACGCAATAACATATCATCTGTAGCGTCAACAGGACCTTTTTCTGATGCTGATTTATAGAGGTAAAGATTAAAAGGTTTTTTATGATTGAAGGTCGGTTTGCGAAAAAGCTTTGTGCATTTAGACATCCGGTCAGCGGCATTGATTGCCGGTGAGATCATAATTCGCTTATCTTCATCAAAAAGGAAAGTAGGAGGACTGTCATTATAACAAATGCCGATTCCCAGTTCGAGTATCGGAAGATTGTGTTGTATGCTATTTTCATTATATCGCTGCACGATAAGAAGCATTTTGATTGCAAGTCCGCAGGCACGCGCAACGCAGTACCATCCTTTGAGTGTATCTTCGTGCTCGATTATCGACAGGATAATCGCATCACCCTCAATAAACACCTTTTCGGCAGCATATTTAAATAAAATATCGGTTATGGGAACAAAAAAATTGAGGCCAAAGAATGATGCTGGATTCAATTTTCTTTTCTTCATCTGACAGGTAATATCCGTGGAGTTACGCAGATCTGCCTTGATGATCACATGATTAATGATCGGCTTTGCTTCGAACACCTGTTCGTTTTCGTTGGGCAGTAAAAACTCATAAAGGAGACGATTTTCGCGAGACAGATCGATAATCTTTTTATCCGAAACCAGGTTCATAGAGTCTATGGCTTGTTTAAGCATAGTAAAATTTTGAAAGTCTCTGTGATAACGGGCAAAACCGTTGAGAAATCGTATTAAATACTTTTTTTTGTCCTGCGTGGTAACTTGTTTCAGATGCTTTATTTTTCTTTTCAGAGGCGTCAGGGAAAAGGATTTCCCATAAAATCCTTTTAATCGATTAAATTGCTTTACAATCGCCCGCCTTTGTCTTGGTTTGGTCAGAAATTGTAAAACCTGGTGTGGTACCAGCGGAGGACAATAGTCAAGATAAATCGACTGCATTTCATAAGCTGCCGTGATTCTTTTAATAAGATCTGCCCTCTTAAATTTTCTGTAAATATAGTTTAAAAGTTTTTCTTGTTGTTTAGCCTGCTTTTTTAGGTTTAGAAGCTCTTTTCCGGTTTTATTTTGTCTTTTTAGGGTTTTATAACGCTCCTTTGATTGAAAGCTGTTGAACAGAATGTCAATGTTATCAATGTGTTTTAACCAGATGTCTATTTCCTGATAGCGGGTATTGGGATCATCTTTTGCTGTTTTTTCAATCTTCTGGCTGACAATTTTTATGCTCTGTTTTGATCGTTCCGAAGCTGACAAATTTTTCAAAAAGATTTTCAGGAGAATATTTCTTAAAAAATCTCTAACTAA
This sequence comes from Deltaproteobacteria bacterium, assembly GCA_019313505.1. Lineage (GTDB taxonomy): Bacteria > Desulfobacterota > Desulfobacteria > Desulfobacterales > UBA11574 > S5133MH16. The sequence continues at coordinate 4,174 of JAFDBA010000039.1, read as the reverse complement.
AAATAATAACCTATTGTAATTATCCGGATCTTCAAAACGATGGCCAAGCAATATGTATTCATTTATCATAAAGAAATCGTCAAAAGGATTTTCTACATGGAGTATGGGGTTGTAAAAAACATCATCCGGAAGATTTATCTCGATTCCTAAAATTGCCTCACGCATTTCTTTTAAGTCTTTATGCTGAACATCAATCAGATACCCGAAAAGCTCTTTGCCCACATTAAGCAAAATCAAGTTCTTGTGCTGCTGGATATCAGACAATTTTTCTTTTATTTGTACATATTTACTTAGGCTGAGGTTTTTTGATATTTCATATTTTTGAGCAATATTGTTTAGTTTTCGAGCATAATTATTGAGATAATCTATCAATGTTTTAAACTGAAGCTGAATTTCTTCTGTTAACATCTTTACAATTGCAATCTGAGCAATAAGGTCTATTTGGATTTCGGAGTCTGACTTTGCTTTATTGATCGCCTCTTGCAACACATCACTGCAAAGACGTTTGAAGTCATCTCTTTCCTTGGCCGGGCTCGATGCTCTATCTATATCCAGAAGCTTTTCAACATTGGCATGTTTACCAAGAAGCCGGCGTATTACTTTATAGGCTGATTTGCAAAGCACCGGACTCAGGTGGACATCGTAGTGAATATTATCCACACCCGGAACCAGTTTGTCCAAGGAAAACTCTACCGAATAAGTTTCAAGCGGTAAGTCTTTCAGGCCGGATGATTTTGAGAAGAATCCAAACATTGGCAGTCTCGTAAAAAGTCATATTTTGAAATATATATTCAACACCTGTTACGGATTATGCATAAAAACTTCTATTGCAAATCATTTTTTAAGGGTTGACTTTTAAACATAATTTCTTGCAGATTACGTAAACATATCATTATATGTTCAATATGTCCAATAAATTAGATTTTTGGGAACCATGTTGATATGACTTTTTACGACGCCGTCAAGATTTTAAATGATAAAAAAGTTTTAACAAAAGGAGGTCCTAAATGACACTGAAGATTACCTGGTACGGACATGCTTGTTTTTTAATTGAAACCGACAAGGCAAAGCTACTGGTAGATCCCTTCCTTAGCGGCAATCCCTTGTCTCCTGTTCAAGCAGACGAGGTAGAGACGGATTATATCCTTGTTTCACACGGGCACGGGGATCATCTGGGGGATACCATAGAAATTGCAAAGCGAACCGGGGCAACCGTGATCTCAAATTTTGAAATTCACAACTGGATAGTGAACAGGGGAATCGAAAAAGTTCATCCCCAGCATATCGGTGGGGGCTTTGATTATCCCTGGGGCCGTGTAAAATTAACTATTGCTCAGCACGGATCCTCCCTTCCGGATGGCTCTTACGGCGGCAATCCATGTGGTTTTTTGTTTTACATACAGGGTAAAAAGATATATCATGCCTGCGACACAGGCCTTTTCTTTGATATGAAACTTATCGGTGAAGAAGGAATCGACCTGGCCATCTTGCCCATTGGTGACAACTTTACCATGGGGCCCGATGATGCTTTGAGGGCAGTCAAGCTTATAGAACCGGAGCAGGTAGTTCCTGTTCACTATGATACGTTTGATGTGATCAAACAGGATCCGTATAGCTGGGCCGCCAAAGTGGAAAAAGAGACCTCGGCAAAGGTCACTGTAATGAAGCCCGGTGATTTTCTGGAACTTTAATCCTAACCCGAACAAGCCGAAACCAAAAATGTTTGCCACAAAGGCTCTAAGACACAAAGGATGAACTTAGGGGCTTCGCCCCAATTGGAATAATGAAATGATGGGTTTGAAGGAATTTTTTATAATTAAACTGGTTTATTTCCGCCCTTGCCCCCAATATTCCATACTTCCATTATGACGACAAAAACAGGTTGCTATTAAAAAATCTGTCACTTCGATAAGTTGTAGAATTTTCAATACGTATAACTGACAAGTTGCAAACATAATGACACAAAGAGATTATTATCAGATTTTAGGTGTGGATAAAAATGCCGCCCCAAAGCAGATTAAAGAGGCTTACCGGAAGCTGGCCTTTAAATATCATCCGGATCGAAACAAGGAGCATCCGGAGACTGCTGAAAAAATGAAGATTGTTAATGAAGCCTACGCTGTTCTCTCGGCTCCGGAGAAAAGGCGTGAATATGATGCATTGAGGCAGCAGTTCGGGTCTTCTGCCTACAGCCGGTTTAGAAACAATTATTCTGAACAGGACATTTTCAGCGGCTCGGATATTAATCATGTTTTTGAGGAAATGGCCAAAGCATTTGGATTCAGGAATTTTGACGATATCTTCAAAGAATTTTATGGCAAAGAATACCAAAGCTTCAAATTTAAGAGACCCGGCATGTTTGCCGGAGGATTTGTCTTTACAGGTCCTTTGAAAAGAGGGAAATACGATCAATCACGGTTTCCACTGCCGGGCAAAGTTGGGAAACTGTCCCGGTATGTTTTAAAAAAGATCAGCGGTGTTGAGTTGCCGGAAAATGGTGTTGATATTAATGATGTCATTCGTTTGAGTCCCATACAGGCGCAAAAAGGAGGTCCTTACGCGTATTTTCTTAAAAAAAAGTCTAAAAAACTGGTCGTCAAAATACCGCCGGGAGTCAGGGATGGGCAGAGAATAAGGCTAACGGGAATGGGTAAAGATGGAAAAGGCGGAGGAACACCCGGAAACCTTTATCTGAAAGTTCAAATCAAACAACCTTTGATTCAGAAAATCAAAAAGACCATTTCTGATCTTCGCAGATAGTTTTATTTTATAAATAGCAAATGCTGTAACTATATGTGTTTACGTCAAAAACTGGGGTGCGCGTATGCCAAAAAAACAAGGCCTATCTTTTTCACAGAGATAATATACTTCCTTTTAGGCCGATTTCCTCGGCAACTTCCCGCATACCCATGATCGTATCCGTAATAAGGTCTGTGAGTTCCATGCCCAGCATTTTAGCGCCCTTGTCAATGATCGATCGGTCAACCCCCGCCGCAAATCTTTTATCTTTCCATTTCTTTCTGACTGATTTGGCTTTCAGATCCATAACGCTTTTGGAAGGGCGAACCAGGGCTGTTGTCACCACCAGCCCGGTAAGTTCGTCGATGGCATAAAGAACCTTTTCAAGCTCTGTTTGCGGCTCCACATCCGAACAAATTCCCCAACCATGGCTCACTACCGCTCGTATGTATTCCTGGGGCCAGGAATTTTCCTTTAAAATTTCCTCGGTTTTTTGGCAGTGTTGTTCCGGGAACTTTTCATAATCAAGGTCATGGATCAGACCGATAACACCCCATTTTTCTTCATCCTCTCCTCGTTTGCGAGCAAAATAGCGCATCACTCCTTCAACTGCAAGAGCGTGTTTTATAAGGCTTTCATTTTTATTGTATTCTCTTAAGAGGTTATAAGCCTGTTCACGGGTAGGTATTGTTGAACTCATTTTATTATCTCCTTTTGAGGGCGTTCATCCGTGGGGAAAGAAGGCTGCGTGAGTCTTTAATCTATCTATGGAACGTTTAAATTCTTCATTCTGCCCAAGGTGATAAAGAATTTTCCCGTTCTCAAGAACAAATATTACATACTTATTTATTGAGATAGCTTTTATTAAACGAAAGCTATATTTTTTTGCTTCGCCACTTCTACACATATAGAACTCAATTGTGCTCTCAGTGAAGTCTATAATGATTCTGTACGCTACTTTCCTGAGAAACCTGTCAACAATAAGCCCTATCACGCTTAACACAATAACAATATGAAAAAGTCTTTTTATATATTCAAAATCTTCTTTATAGGCGATTGCAACCATGAACATTAACAAAAAAGAGCAAAGCAATATTTTGCCCAAATGTTTTGTTACAAAAATATATATTCCCGGTTGGCTTATACTATAAAGGTCTTGTTTTTTTGTGTCCATATTTCATTTATAAGCTTAGCAACACCAGAAAATTATTTTATTATTGCCGAGGCCCCCATTCCTAAACCTATCCCGACAGGTGTAGTTGTCATAGCTGAAGCAACATCCACGGCAACACCAGTTGCACCAAGCATCTCTGCGCCAGCCGTAAAAGCTCCACCCATAGATCCTGTTAGTCCTCCCGCAAGTCCACCCAAAACAACAGCATCGGCATAATCAGCAAAAGTGGCTCCACATGGATTATCTAAATATGTACCTGTT
>JAFDBA010000192.1 GCA_019313505.1 Deltaproteobacteria bacterium | reverse complement strand
GTCAGCGGTATTTGATGAAACTTTAAAAAACTACCTGGGCCAGGTCGGTCAAATGGAGTTAAAATCATTAGAAAGCAAACTCGGGGTAGAGGTTGAAAAAGATGAAGTTATAGTCCCTTTTTTCGGAAAACCGTACAGGGTTTCTGCAGAAAGTGTTATTGACCCGTTAGGGAAGCAGTCGCCATTAGAAATAAGCGTTGTTCTATGTAAATATCTTCTTCTTTGCCCGAAAACAAATCCAATTGCAGACCAATGGGTATCCTACAGAGATTTTAAGGATTCGGGTCCATTAACAAGTTATTTTTTTAATTCTGTGGAACAACCTGTCGCCAAGCATTTTTCAGGCAGATTGGATGAACTTAAAGAGTCGTGTGATATGCTCGGAGGATATCAACCCTTTATCAAACTTTCGTATGAACTCTCCGTGCAGTTCAGTCCCCTTCCAAAGGTTCCGCTTCTTTTGCTGTATAACGATGCGGATGATGAATTTCCTTCGCATTGTTCCATACTTTTTGAACAGCGGGGGGAAAAGTATCTGGATGCGGAATGCCTGGCGATCTTGGGAATGCTGCTTTCTGTTTATCTAAGAAAGAGGATAGAAAAGGAATTGCATATTAAGTACGAGTGAATCCATGAGTCTGTTGATTAATGGTCTTTTCGCACAATCTCTGCGTTATGCTCAAAAAAAACCGAACGGACATGTCTGGCGTGAAGGGGCGGCGGAAAGGGAGAAAGGTTCCATCCTGGGATCGCTGGGTGGCTTTTTGATGAGAACGGATAGAGTGCCTAAAAAATATTTCTTTAAAAGCCTTATTCCATTAAAGATGTTTTTAGTCTTCTTCTTTTTGCCGGCCTTGATGTTTTACGCATGCAGCTTTAGTAATCAAGAATTATTAGACAACAAGACAGACATACCGATACGAATGGACGGAAAGCTTGACTTCGTACGGTTTGATGATTCAGTTGCTGCGTCAATTAACATCGAAATTGCAGATACGCCTAAGACTCAGACCAAAGGACTTATGGGGCGAAGCTCATTGGACTACAAAAATGGCATGCTGTTTGTTTTTGAGAGCTTAAAACCGCAGAAATTTCTGATGAAAAATACGCCAATTTCCCTTGACATCATTTTCGTTGGAGAAAAAGGATGTGTAGTTAATATAGCCGAATCTGCAACACCGATGTCAGACAGAATTTACAGGTCCAAGGGACCAATTAAATATGTTGTTGAAGTGAAGGCCGGTTTTGTAAAACATTTTAAGATTGATAAAGGCATATGTATCAGATGGCGGCGTTTGAAGGTGTAAATCCTGACGAAAAAATGCCATGTAATTGCCAAATATTGTTACCATACCTGTAGCCTTAGAATTATCATATCAAGCTAACCACCTGAAATATAATCATTTCACTGTTCCCATAAATAATATTTTAATTATCGCATGATTCTTGCATAAAGCTTCTTTGTAACTAGAAGGTTGGAGCATACCCTATGAGCGTTTACCTGAACCCCAAGACAGTTATAAAAGGAATTATAATGAATAAATCATCACAAATAACACAAATCTTCTGGGATAATATCATTTCCTTGGACATTCCTTTTGAATCTGATGTGGCCGAAAGATCTATAAGAATGCTATTCGGTATAATCTCAATAATAGGAAGCTTAACTGTCCATCTGGATCAGGTTGCTTCTTCCCTGTATTGATCCGGGATTACCCATATTCTGAAGACCTTTTCCTTATTTTTGATATTATCCTTTCCTTGACACGCTTATCGCATTATCCTACATTTTCTTTAGGAATAACGTATTTTTTAAAATAAATCCGATGAATTCATAAAAAGTCGAGAGGATAATATATGAAGCTTTCATCTTTAAATGCTATTTCTCCTGTTGACGGCCGTTATCGCAAAGCTACTGAAAAACTTGCCGATTATTTTTCTGAAGGTGCATTGATAAAATATCGGGTACTAGTGGAAGTGGAATATTTTATTGCATTATGCAATTTCCCAATTTCCCAATTGGCGGATATTGACAAGAGTATGTTTGAAGCCATAAGGGGTATTTATAAGAACTTTTCCCATGAGGATGCTCGTAGAGTAAAAGATATCGAAGCCGTCACAAACCACGACGTCAAGGCGGTTGAATATTTTCTCAAGGAAAAATTTGATGAGCTTGGATTGCATAACTATAGGGAATTTATCCATTTTGGTTTAACTTCCCAGGATATTAATAACACTGCTGTGCCATACTCTTTAAAAGAAGCATGGGTCGATGTTTTGCAACCTGTTTTAGATGAAGTTATTGAAACTTTGAATGAACAAGCGGTTCAATGGAAAGATGTGCCCATGCTTGCCCGTACTCATGGCCAGCCGGCATCACCCACCAGCCTTGGTAAAGAAATATTTGTATTTGTTGAGCGGCTTAAAAAACAGAAAAACCTTTTGGAAACAATTCCGTTTTCCGCAAAATTCGGTGGGGCGACGGGTAATTTCAATGCGCATTATGTAGCCTATCCGGAAATCGACTGGATAGGGTTCGGAGATCATCTGATAAACCAGGTTTTAGGCCTTGAACGCTCCAAGGTTACCACTCAGATCGAGCATTATGACAATCTGGCCGCATTCTGTGATAACCTCAAACGAATCAATACGGTTTTCATCGATCTGAACAGGGATATATGGTCGTACATCTCGATGAATTATTTCAAACAAAAAATTAAAGACGATGAAGTAGGATCTTCGGCCATGCCGCATAAAGTCAATCCCATCGACTTCGAAAATTCAGAAGGCAACCTGGGTGTGGCCAATGCATTTTTTGAACATCTTTCCGCCAAGCTGCCGGTTTCAAGGCTGCAGAGGGATTTGACCGATTCCACGGTTACAAGAAATATCGGAGTGCCCCTTGCCCATTCTCTGATTGCCTTTAAATCCCTTTTAAAAGGACTGGATAAATTGATTTTAAATTCCGAGGCGATTTATAATGACCTGCAGGATAATTGGGTTGTGGTTGGCGAAGCCATCCAGACTGTTTTACGCAGGGAAGGGTATCCGGAGCCGTATGAAGCCCTGAAGGAATTAACCCGGACCAATTTGCGCATTGACCACAAGGCGATTGTCAAATTTATAGAAAGCCTGAATGTTGATCAAACCGTTAAAGAAGAATTAAAAAAAATTACACCTCATAATTATACGGGTATCTGTGATTTTTAAAACGGCAATTGCAGGTTTCAGGTGAAAATTTTTAACCCTATCAACACTCCCCTTGCGGGAACCAATCTCATTGAAGCGAGTGCGGGTACAGGCAAGACTTATGCAATTGCCGGGCTCTTTTTAAGGCTGGTTCTCGAAGAACAACTTACCGCAGATCAAATCCTGGTGGTAACCTTTACAAAAGCTGCCACCCAAGAGCTTAAAGACAGAATTCGTACCAATCTATTAAAGGCTAAATCGGCATTTTTAAAGGGGTCGAGCAACGATAATTTTATCAATACCCTTGTCAAAAAAAATGACAACCCGACTCTGGCTGTTCAATTGATTCAAAATGCCCTCATCGATTTTGACAATGCCGCCATTTTTACAATACACGGTTTTTGCCATAGGATACTTCATGAAAATGCTTTTGAAACACAAAGTTTATTCGATACAGAACTTGTTACCGATCAAACTGATTTAGCCCGGGAAGTTGTGGACGACTTCTGGAGAAAACATTTTTACAGCATGCCTCCGGAATTTATAAGTTATGCCATTAAAAAGATATCCGGTCCGGAATATTTTTTAGAGCTTTTAGCAAAAAAAAAGACGCCTGATATAAGGATTATTCCGGAAATTGAACAACCTCACTTAGATAGCCTGGATGATTTTAGAAAGATTTTCAAAGAGCTTAAAACCGCCTGGCCCATTTCAAAGGACCTGATAATACAGTTGTTCAAGAATCCTTCTTTGAGTGGTACATTTTATGGAAGCCTGAAGACAAAAACAAAACAGACAGATTTCTCCAAAAGAGACCTTAAAGTTTTTTCCATGGCCCAAGACATGGATAGATTTGTTGATGCAAAATCAGTTGGTTTCCCTTTGTTTAAAGATTTTGAAAAATTTACCGCCACCAAACTTGCAAAGTCCGCCA
>JAFDBA010000191.1 GCA_019313505.1 Deltaproteobacteria bacterium | reverse complement strand
AACTCGGTTATCGTGTAGAAGGACGAAAGGTTGTCAAATCGGATGAAGATTATCAGCTTCGTGAACAACAGGCATCTTATATAGCCAATTCAGGCCATAAAAAGGTAACTCTAAGCGATGATAACACCTACTTCTGGAACGTTTTTAATGTAAATTAAGACAGATAGCTTGGTCAGACCCCAATTGTTCTGTTGATTTTACAAGCTTTTCTTAATTTAACCTACAAAGATGGGTTAACCTACCGCTTTTCAGCCGAATATTGATGACTATTCATACTCTCAGTGTACCAATCAAGTCACCCACCCAGTGTGTAATTACAAGCACAAAGCTTGCGATAATAAGATGTTCACCGACAATCTTCCAAGCAGGTTCGTCTTGTGATCTTGCGATGATGTAGCTCAAAACAGTAAGAATGGATAGACCCCATAGCAAGCTTACGATGATTGCAACAGAGAGGGGGAGTAAAAGTACAGGAACCGCAAAGGTCAATGCGAACAAGAACTTCGTCAGAAATGTCGCAATGGTTGCTCCCCAAACCTGTTTGGCAGTTCGGGTCTTATCTGATTCCTCTGAAATGTGGATACCTAGGGCATCTGAAAAAGCATCGGCAATAGCGATTGTCAGAACCCCGGCAAGAACCACAATTCTGGAATGCGTTCCTGAGTGAAGACCGACCATGAGACCGAGGGTCGTGATGACCGCTGATGTCAGGCCGAAACAAATACCTGTGCGTAAAGAATCTCTCATATGTTTTTTCTCTCCATAGTGCTCATGGTGTTATGTCAGCGGACGGGAATATATAGATATGTAGGGAATTGGTCTTTCGCTGATTGGCTCCCAGATACCATCATCACAATTATAAAAAAGCAAATTCCCCTTTAAAAATATGCCCTTATGATATCCGAAAACACAAAGTGCTTAAATTTACATCGAGCTTAGATCGATCAGGTCTCTCCACCTGAAAATTGCCGGCAAAGCAAGCTTTTTTTGCTATATACAGACAATTTTTTTAATCAATCAGTCTTCATAGGTGTTAGCTTCAATGTAAGCCCTTCAACATCATGTATTAACGCTTTACCATCAACTGGTAATGGAACATCGCAAAAAGCCTTCCATAGCTCCCCATTGACCAAAACTTGGCCTTCGGTTTTATCCCATCTTTTTATTTCAACAACTTTTCCAATCATACCTGTCACGCCGTAATTAGATCTTTTATTTCGGTTTTTAATAAACCAAATCAGAGGAATCGCAACATGCTCAATAAACTCAAATACAAGAAACCCGATTACTAATATGATAATTGCACTTTTCACCGAAGGTTTTCCTCAGTCAACAATCTGATGACCGACCACTATCAAAAGAATCATTATTAAAAAAGTTGCCGGTGCCGTATGTGAGCGATAAACGAATTTCCGCATCCCCTTGGGAGATACTTTGTATTTTAAAATTAAACCAAGAAAAACCATCATTGTCACCAATATTAAGCCCCATTCAGGAAGTGGAGACGAACGACAAGAAGACAGTAGAAAATGAAAAAAAGCTACACACAAGGCTATTGGATTTAAAACATAATGGAATCTCATCAGGTGTTTTTTTTGGAGCTGGTTAAACCTCTTCATCGAATTTTTAATTTGTGAATCTAACGGAAGAAAGCGGCTCACCCCTTTTATAAGGGTGCTTAAGGCAATGGTCAAGTTTGCAGCCATCAGGAGCCATGCAGCGGTTTGACCTGTTGTCTCATTCCCTTCATTATCTTTTTTGACCCGCCGTCTGTTGTGATCGTCATAATCATTCTGTTCTTTAATATTCTCATATCGTTTGTAATGTCTTTTGTTTGTTTTGTGATCATCTGCTATCACCAAGTCCGGGAAAACCTGAACAATCGATAATATCAAGAGGACCGAAATAAAGAATATCTTTCCGTAGTTTTTTGAGTTCATGACTGTCACCTTATTTTTTGGAGATTCTATTCACCTGCCAACTATTTTATTTAGTAAAAAGATATTAAGTACTGTGGTATAAAAGAACTAAATAAATCGATCTTTGATTAGTCCCCAAATTGCAACGCCTTTTTCTTTTAATTTGACAATGCCTTTTGTAAGATTTGTTGGTTTAGCTGTAGATTCTTCATAAAATTTTTCTTTATTGCCAAAATCGTTTTTATTTTTCGTCTTACTTTCTAAATCTTCACCTGCTCCAAAATTACGGGACATTCTGCCGGTTTTGCAGTTATAAATGAAATAGCTTGAGCAGTAATACTTAGTTTTTTCCCATTTTGGATATTTATTAAGATGTTCAATAAACTCACCTTTTAGAAAGCCCGGTTCTTCCATTTTATAAGGAGCTATGAATAAAATTTCTCCTACAATAAAGCATTTCCCAGCCCGAAAACGACCGAAACCAGCGTGAGTTTCCCACCATATTTCGTCATTTTTCTTTTCGATAATTTCATACCGACCTAATCGGTAAGACTTGCCCTCTGTCATTTCCCTGCCTTTTGTTAAGCTTTCTATTGATTTTTTTGCCACCAAACGGATTGTTTTCTATCAAAATCGTGTCAATCCCTTTTATCGTGGAATCACAACATGATCATCTTTGTATATCCCTTTTTCAACTGTTGTATGGCAGGCCTGACAGTTTGAAAGTGAACCTATTGATTTATTTTTAAAAACATTTGGATCGACTTCATCGTGCTTTTTCAAAATGTAAGGAATCTCGGTAATTCTCATGGGTGTTCGATTGCCCAGGCTTCTCATGATCTTGACAGCTCTTTTGGCTGAAGATTTTTCTGCAGAATTCGCAATAAGATATCCTAATATAACATTTTTTGACTCTGTATCTATCTCAAGCTCTTCTCCGAAATGGTCGTCAAGTCCGGCTATGATTTTTTCCCATGAACCTGAAGGCAATAATTCCGGCTGGTATGTAAAATGGCAATCCCCGCACTCCTCGATATATGTTGGGTTATTTACAGGGGTTAAATAGCGCTTCCCATAATGCTTAAAATCATTCCGGTCCCTCTTTTGATAGCGCCTCCTTTTTTTCCCTTTATTATGATCATCATCATTGCCGTCGTTGTCATCATCATCCCAGTCGAAAATCTTTTCATACCATCTCCATTCTTTATGTTCTTCATGGTCGGCCCATGCGATACAGAATGCTCCATTTATCACCAGTACAAAGGCCACTCCAAAAATAATCCATTTTTTCATTACATTCATATAACCCCCTTTTTCCCAGACGATGTGTTACAGAATTAATAGTTAATCTAATTCCTTATCATCAGACTCCCCCCTTTCAAGACATGAATTCACTTGATTCCTAAAAAGATAGTATTGAGCCTTGAAAAGGAGCAGATCTTATTTTGACAGGGGTTAAAAAAGCAGAGAGAGATTTTGTATGTAAATCGGTGAGGATTGGACTTTTAGAGAGGCATAAATCCGAGGACAAAAACCCTTAATAACATGGTTTTCGGAATGACAATCCGTTAAAATATATATAAAGAATGATGTATCAAGGATTTTTAATTTACCCGTCGGGTTACAAGAGTTTCTCGCTTGAAGTGTTTGCCCGTCCTCAAAATTGCAGCTTTTACAGTGAGTTCCTGAACAACGATTGTGAAATGGGGAACTTGCTCTTGTCTTCGCTGTATTTTGAAGGCTATGCAGGCAGGCCTCTCCGCAGAAACAGGCCTTGGCCGTCACACTGTTCGCGAAAATACACAAGCTTATAAAGATAACAATTAATGTTTTAAATATTCTTAATTTTACTAAAAGAATTCTTGGCATTATATGTACCTTAAATATGGGACTGTTTCTTCTGTAAACTCAAAACCGTATTTTAAATTATACTAAAAAGAAGGATGTAATCAAGTCAAGAAAATTCAACAGAGAATTGATTACTTTTTTGATAAATGTCGCCATTTGCCGTTTTCTTACTCAAATCCTTCCATATAAGAAAAATCCTTCTAATACAAACCAGGGATTTTTAAAAAAAGAAAAAGGGCCATAGTAGATATCATAACCATTAATTATTTTGGAGTGTATATAGGGTGCATTTACTCTTGACGATTTATTATGATTTGTTACGATCAATTGAACATAAACTCTTGGCTCTGGAGTAACTATATGACATCACATAACAATATATCAAAGATGTACATAAACGGTCAGTGGGTCAATGCAAATGACGGTTCAACCTTTGATATTTTCAACCCGTCAAATGGCGATAAGATAGGGGAAGTTGCAAATGGAGATCGTAACGATGCACAAAAGGCGATCCATGCTGCCCGGCATGCCTTTGACGGATGGGCAAGCCTGACCGCATATCAGCGTTCTGAATATCTTTACAAGGCCTATCAGTTGATGATGGAGAACAGGGAGCACTTGGCACGGGTTATGACTGAAGAGCAGGGTAAGCCGCTGAAAGCCTCCCGAGGAGAAATTCAATACGGTGCGGATTTTTTGCTCTGGTATGCAGAAGAGGCTAAGCGGGTCTATGGCGAGACTATTCCGGCGCCCCGTTCCGACCAACGCTTTATAGTGCTGCGCCAACCTGTTGGAGTAGTGGCGGCCATAACACCCTGGAACTATCCCATGTCTATGATAACCCGAAAAGTGGCCCCGGCTCTTGCTGCGGGCTGCACGGTTGTGTTGAAACCGGCAGAAGCCACTCCTCTTTGCGCGGTTGAAATTTTCAAGATTTTCGAAAAGGCAAAAATTCCTGCCGGTGTTGTCAATCTTGTCACTGCTTCGGATCCTGCTCCTATCGGTGAAACCTTTATCACCAGTCCTTTGGTTCGCAAGATTACCTTCACAGGATCCACAGAAGTAGGCAAGATCCTGGCTAAAAAAGCAGCGGAACAGGTAAAACATGTCTCTTTGGAACTTGGGGGCCATGCTCCCTTTATTGTTTTTGACGACGCCGATCCGGTGTATGCCGCCAAGGGCGCCGTGCTGGTTAAATTCTTGAACACCGGACAAG
>JAFDBA010000295.1 GCA_019313505.1 Deltaproteobacteria bacterium | reverse complement strand
TTTCAAGATTCAGTACGAAAAAGAGACAGGCAAGAAAGCCAAACGGGTAAATTTCGCCATGGCGTTAATCGGTTGGGCAAGTTCAGATACCGCCTTTTACCAGGCGATGTTCGAAGAGCTGGTAAAGCTGGAGCCCCTCACCGACAACGACCTCAAGGAACTCGCTCTGAAGCGCGCGGAAGGAATCATAAAGGAGCTCGAGACGACCGACGGATTAGACGACACGCGAGTGACTGTCGGAAGTCCCGGGCCGGCGGAGAAAGCCTCGACAAAGACCATTAATACCAGGCTCAGATTAGACGTCATCAAACCATCGGTATAGGTGCGTCAAAATTTTCCATCAGACCAACTCAATGATGTCTGTAATCGCCAGTTTGCCACAGTAATAGGTTCTATTGTTATAAACAAAATATACTTGTACCTTGCTTGCCACAATTGAAGTTTAAAAGTGAAGGGAGGAAACAATGCGCTGGAAACAATTTTTAACCCCTGTAAAATCATTTGATACAGACCAGGCCAGAAAATACATGGCAGATAAATCCTCGGAAGAGTTTACAATTTTAGACGTACGCCAGCCCAGGGAGTATGAAGCAGGCCATATTCCGGGAGCAAAGCTTGTTCCCCTGCCGGATCTAACCGAAAGACTGAATGAAATCGATCCTCAAAAACCGACTATGGTCTATTGAGCAATGGGAGGACGCAGCCGGGTTGCTGCACAAATGCTGGCAGGAAAGGGTTTCGACAATGTATATAATGTTACCGGCGGATTTAAGGCATGGGAAAGTGAGGCTGCCTTTGGCAAAGAAGAACTGGGATTAGAGCTTTTCACAGGGGATGAATCCCCGGAGACAACTCTTGTAGTTGCTTATTCCCTTGAGCAAGGCCTGCTCGATTTTTATCTATCTATGATACCTAAAGTAAAAAATCTTTTTAAAAAGCTTTCAGAAATAGAGGTTAAGCACCGGGATCGCATTTTTCACGAATACGTTAAGATATCGGGAAAATCGTCAAGTCGTGAAGCATTTGAGAAAAACATTGTTATTAAAGCTGTGGAAGGAGGCCTTACTACACAGGAGTATATGGATCTTTTCCAGCCAGACTTAGAATCTGTGGAGGATATTATAGGGCTGGCAATGTCCATAGAGGCTCAGGCCCTTGATTTGTACCTCCGGGCCGCGGACAGAAGCAACAATCCGGAAAGTAAAAAAATACTGATTCAGATTGCGGATGAAGAACAGACGCACTTGACCCAGCTTGGCAAGTTAATGGAAGGTATTTGACAAAAAAGGATATGACTATGGGAAAACATCTCGTACTTGTAGGGGGGTGGCCATGCCCATATGGTTACACTTGCGAATCTGCATAAATTCGTTGAAAAAGGCCACAATGTTACGGTTATTGGTCCTTCGGCATACCATTATTACTCTGGCATGGGACCGGGAATGCTCGGTAAAATATATACACCTGACGACATACGTTTCGCTACAAAACATGTGGTGGAAAAACAGGGTGGGACTTTTGTGCTGGGAAAGGCTGTACGCGTGGATCCGGATGAGAAAACCGTATTCCTAAAATCCGGTAAAACTGTCTCCTACGATATTCTTTCATTTAATGCCGGCAGTTATGTACCGGCAACAAATGTTAAAGATGACGTCAAAGATATTTATTTTGCAAAGCCCATTGAAAAGCTCATAGATGCCCGGGCGCGGATTCTGGACCTTGTTTCACAGAAGAAAATAGTTATCAGCATAATCGGTGGCGGACCATCTTCTGCTGAAATAGCAGGAAATACCTGGGGGCTGACCCGAGATTTTGGCAAAAATATGCCCGAAATAAGAATCTTTGCAGGCAAAAAATTTATGTCACGCTTTCCGGATAATATCAGGAGAAAGATTATTGGATCACTAAAAAAACGTGGTGTTGAAATTCTGGAACAAGGCTATGTTAAAGAAATTAAAACCCGTCATATTACCCTGGAATCAGGAAAAAGTTATAATACGGACATCATCTTCCTGGCTATTGGTGTTAAGCCGTCGCCGATATTTGAGGAATCCGGTCTGCCCACGGGCCAGGATGGAGGGCTGGTGGTAAATAAATATCTGCAGAGTACAGAGTATCAGGAGATCTTCGGTGGAGGAGATTGCATTTATTTTAAAGACCAGCCGCTGGATAAAGTCGGAGTCTATGCTGTACGCGAAAACCCGGTGCTTTATCATAACCTTATGGCGGCAGTGGAAGGAACAGACCTTATGCCCTTTGATCCGGGCGGGGATTATTTGCTTATTTTCAATATGGGAGACGGCACCGGAGTTTTGCGTAAAAAATGGATCCTGTTTGAGGGTCGCCTCGCATTTATAATCAAGGACTATATTGATCGTAAATTTATGAAAAAGTTTCAATCCATTGAATGACAG
>JAFDBA010000190.1 GCA_019313505.1 Deltaproteobacteria bacterium | reverse complement strand
CTTACCTTCAGCCGCCAGAGCGAAACAGAAAAGAAACCTGTCAAGGTTCAGTCTCTTGTAAAAGAGACAATCAAACTGCTCAGAACTTCAATACCGACAACTATTGAAATCCGCCAAAATATTGATGAATATTGCAAGCCGGTGATGGCTGATCCCACCCAGATCCACCAGGTGGTTATGAACCTTGGTACCAATGCTTATCATGCCATGCGTGAAAAGGGAGGGGTTCTTGCAATCGATGTTGCAGAAGAAAAGATCAGCATGGATGATTCAGCCTCCTATCTAAATCTTCACCCCGGCACATATATCAAACTTACAGTGAGCGATACCGGCCATGGCATGGACAAAGCTGTTATGGAGAAAATGTTTGATCCCTATTTTACCACAAAACCGGTGGGCCAAGGCACCGGCATGGGTCTTTCAACCATACACGGGATTATCAAAAGTCATGGGGGAAATATTGAAGTGTACAGCGAGCCCGGTAAAGGGACTGCATTTCATATCTACTTTCCCCTGATTGAAACAAAATCTGTTGAGCCGGAAATCGTATCCACAGGACCTATCCGGAAAGGTAGTGAGAGCATCTTGCTTGTGGACGATGAAGAGCCGATTGTTCGCATGGTAAAACAGACTTTAGAACGCCTTGGGTATCAGGTTACAATTCGCACAAGCAGTCTGGATGCATTAGAAGCCTTCAGAGCCGGTCCGGATAAATTCGATCTTGTCATCACCGACATGACCATGCCGAATATGACCGGCGTCCAACTGGCCCCCAGGCTTTTAGAGATAAGATCTGATATTCCGATTATACTCTGCACAGGGTTCAGCGAGATAACAGACTCAAACAAGGCCAAAGCTTTGGGCATTCGCGAATTTCTTATGAAACCTATTGTTAGAGACCAGATTGCCAGAACCATCAGGAAAGTGCTGGATTCTTGATACTGGTTGCTGGTTGCTCGTTGCTGGTTGCTCGTTGCTTGTTAAATTATTATAAAAGCTATCGCGACCTTGAGACATATCAATTAGCATACAAGTGGAAATGAGGAACAGAAATATGGCACGTATTCTTATCATAGACGATGATTCGCAAATACTGGACATGCTCAAACAAATGTTAGAAGAAAAAGGATTAGATGTTAACAGTATAATATAATTATATTTATTTAAACCTTTTAAAATTTGTATGCAGTTTTTAGGTAGCATATTGAATAGCATCCGCCGACTACAGATACTGCAATGACGAGGAAGTATCAAGTGCTTGAAATCCTGACATAATCGAAACGTATCGTCAAAATATCTATCAAATCAGATAGTTGTTTTCGTTGCAAGATATTGACACTGCATCAGGCTTTTCTCTCCTGCCTTTAGCCATTAAAAAGACATATAACCTATAATAATCACATAATAAATCAGCTTTTTATACGAAACAGGTCATCTGGTAGTCTTTTTGGATAGTTCTCATTTGTATGAAATTACAAATATCAAATTACAAATATCAAACAATTTCCAATGACTGAAATTAGAAAATTCCACAGGGTTGGTCTATTTCACTAGAATTCCCTGAGAATTATTAATAAGACCGGAATCATGTAGAAATGTTTCAATATCGCGCCAGAAGGTGTCCCAACTTGGCGGGCAGTCATTATGTCCGCTCTCATAGATTATGATTTTACCTTGTTTTGCTGCCTTGTAAAGAGTCATTCCATGCGAAAATGGAATGACTTCGTCGAATTTGCCGTGAATTACGAGGACTGGTTCCTGGTAATTGCGAACAACCGCAAGATTATCGAAGGGGTCTCTGACAAGAAAATCGGGAACCAGATATTTTGATGCAAACGATCGCACACTGATAAATGACGACATCAAAATAAGCGCCGCCGAAGGCCGCACAGAAGCCAGCACACACACAGCACAACCACCGACAGAACGACCTAACAATACAATTTTGGAACTATCAACATCTTTCCGCGCAATGAGAAGATCATACGCTGAGGTAAATGTTTCCGTAATACTGTCCTGGGAAGGTTTTCCTGCAGACCTGCCGTATCCCGGGTACTCCACAAGAAGTACTCCTATCCCGAGACGATTGAGCTTTTTTAGTTCATGTGGCCAGAAGTCAATAAGTTCTCCGTTGCCGTGTGCAAAAATAACCGCCGGTGCCGGCCCTGAAACTCGGCTGTCAGCCGGAGGCAGGAACCATGTTTCGACCTTTCCGAAACTTGTATCTATCCATATCTTTTCCAGGCCGGAAATATTCTCATTATCAGAAGGGGTTTCAATAAGATAACGAGGAAACAGCATTTGCCGCTGCATTATGAAAAGAAATCCACAATAGACAAGATACAAGAAGATTGTCCATGTAACGATTTTTACCAGGATATTCATTTTCACACCCTTTTTATTAAAATCCCATATATTGTGTTATTTTTTTCTTGACATACAATATATTCCATGAAAGAAAGAATAATGCTCTTTATGACAGCAATGAGAGAATTAGTGTGATTGTTCTTAAAAGTCGTATTAGGACTTAACATATTATCAGATAAGAGTCACACTTTTTGACAGACCTACTTACAGAAGGTTGTTCGTTCTGGTAGGTTTTTTTTGTTTGCATATTTTTGTGCAAATGTTAATGATCAAGATAAATTCCACAAGATTTAGAGACCTTTGAAAAATGCTCATTTTTGTTCAAGTTCAAGGAAGGGGAAAATTTTAACCACAGGCATACATTGAGTATTTCGAGGATTAAAATTTGAGCCTGACGTAGAAATTGGGCAAAAAGGGGGGTTTTGCAAAGGTCTCATTTTGATAATAACCATACAGGAGAAAGACAATGGGTTCAAAAGGTAAAATATTAATAACGGAACAGGGAAATTTCGATTTGACGATCTACAAGTGGGATGATCATCTGTTTTCAGACAGCCTTACAAAAGAAAACCCCATTGAAATCAACCAGGCCATGGATATCAGCCGATTTCTGCGAAAAAAAATCGACGGCATGCAAAACCATACCATTACCATGCCGGTTGTAGATAAAATTATTCAGACCAAATTGCTGGAATACGGACTCAAAAATATCTCGCCGATTCGGCTGGATAAGTCCATGTTCATAAAAAATGGTCTGAAACTTTCAGAAAATGCAAGAAATGTATTGAAAAGAAGATATCTTAAAAAGGACAACAAGGGCAGGGTAATCGAAACTTCGGAAAGAATGTTCAAAAGGGTTGCCCGGCACATCGCAAAGGCCGAAAAAAAGTACGGCAGCGACGCCGATGTGAAAAAAATGGAAAATATTTTTTACAATATGATGACGGAACTTAAATTTTTGCCGAATTCACCGACGCTGATGAATGCGGGACGCCGGCTGGGCCAACTGGCAGCCTGCTTTGTTCTTCCGGTTGAGGACAGCATGGACGGGATTTTTGATTCTTTAAAAAATGCCGCTATTATCCATAAATCGGGGGGCGGAACCGGTTTTTCCTTTTCACGTCTACGACCCAAAAACAGCAGGGTGGGAACAACCGGCGGAATTGCCTCCGGACCGGTTTCGTTTATGAAAATATTTAACACAGCAACAGAGCAGGTTAAACAGGGAGGAACTCGCCGAGGGGCCAACATGGCCATTTTAAGGGTGGATCACCCGGATATCATGGAGTTCATTTACAGTAAGAAAAATAATAACGAACTTAACAACTTCAATATTTCAGTTGGTGTCACGGATGTATTCATGAAAGCGGTTGCAAAACAAAACAGCTACGACCTGATAGACCCACGTGAAAATAAAAAGGCCGGAGAGTTGAATGCCGCGGAAGTTTACCAGGCATTGGTGAAACAGGCCTGGAAAAACGGAGATCCCGGCGTCATTTTTTTAGACAGACTTAACAGGGATAATCCAACCCCTGAACTGGGAGATATAGAGAGCACGAATCCTTGTGGAGAACAACCTTTGCTTCCAATGGAAGCATGCAACTTGGGCTCCGTCAATCTGGCCAAGTTTGTCACGTATACTGATGGAAAACTGGCCATCGACTACAAAGGCCTAAAGGATGTCGTATTTTGGAGTGTCCGCTTTTTGGACAATACTATTGATATGTCCAAATACCCCCTTCCTGAGATCAACAAAATGGTAAAAGGTAATCG
>JAFDBA010000189.1 GCA_019313505.1 Deltaproteobacteria bacterium | reverse complement strand
AAAGATATAATTAAACGTCCAGAGATCTACGGCAGACGGGGTATCTTTTCCAATGGTATGCAGCAGAGCCAGCCCCCCGCTTTTTAACAAATCCGAAACTTTTTGAATAAAAGTGGGAATAAATTTTTTCCCTACGTGTTCCATCATGCCTATGGAAACTATTTTATCAAATTTATCATCTAACTGCCTGTAATCCTGATATAATACCTTAAGCTGATTTTGAAGTCCCAATTCTTTAAATTTACGATTGGCGTATTTGAACTGGTTTTTTGATAGGGTAATTCCAACCCCGGTTATTCCATATTTCCGGGCTGCATAGATAAGCATTCCACCCCAACCGCACCCAATGTCAAGAAGCGATTCATTAGGCTTGAGTAAAAGTTTGCGGGCAATATGTTCGTATTTATTCAATTGTGCCTGTTCTAAAGAATCGTCAGGCTTTACAAAATAAGCACAGGAGTAGGTCATGGTTTGGTCAAGATAGAGCGCATAAAATTCATCGCCCCTGTCGTAATGAAAGGAAATGTTTTTTGAGGCTTGTTCCAGTGTATCCATTTTTAGCAGGGAACGGATAAGATATCGGAATTCTATCCAGAAAGGTAACCGATAATTGTCAAAATTAATGGCAAATCCCAGCCGGAAAAGTTTTAGAAGATCCTTCTCTATTTCAAGATCTCCCTTCATGTAGGCTTCTCCAAACCCTAAAAATCCTTTTCTGATGATTTTATTGGTACAATCTTTAGTTTTCAGGCGTAATGTTACATCTGGAAAATTTCCAAAGCGTATGGCATCGCCATCCCAGAATTCTATGGCAAAATTTGCTCTTGGGTCGGCTTGATGCATCATTTGGGCGATATTTTTGATAACCTTCTTCATATGGCAAAAACAGGTTGTTCTTAGGAAAGGCAGGTGTTGCCGGTTTCGTAAAAAGTTCAAATTCAACTATAGATGGCTAAGTAAAAAGGTTCATATACAACGCAGTAGATGGGACTTTTTACGACGCCATCAAGGTTGAGGAACTTCTGTAACATCATATCCATACCAAAATACAATTCATTTTGTCCATAGAGGCAATTCTTTATTTTGATGGTGCCAACCCCTATGGAGTGGGATTTTATCCCGCGCAATCGGGAGAAAAACTGATAAAATAGATATTTGTAGACAGGTTTATCCTTTCCACAGGTCCACGTCGATAATTCCTAACCTTGCGGCATATCGAACCAGCTCCAGGGTGCTGTGGATATTAAGCTTGCGTAAGATATTTGATCTGTGGTTCTCGACAGTTTTGGGGCTGATGAAAAGCTTTTCCGCGATCTGTTTGGTGGAAAGGCCCTGGGCCAGCAACACCATGATCTCTTGCTCTCGGGAGGTCAGAGTTTCATAGGTAGCATCCGTTATCTTCGCTTCCTTTTCCGGGAATTGCATAAGTTTTTCAATCACCTTATGGGAGACGGAACTGTCCATGAAATACTCTCCTTTCAAGACAGTATCTATCCCCTGTAAAAGCCTATCAGAGGCCGATTCCTTGACCACATATCCTTTTGCTCCGGCCTGAAATGCCTTGACAATATAATCCACTTGGGAATGCATGGTGATAATCATGATACGTGTTTTCGGCACTACATTCTTAAGTTCGCGGGTGAGTTGAATGCCGCTTTGATCCGGCAAAGACATATCAACCAGCGCCAGATCGGGCTTGAGCTTTCTTGCCATTTGAAGCCCTTCACCACCGTTTCCAGCCTCACCGACCACCTTAAACCTAACATTACGTCCGATGATCGCTTTGAGGCCTTCTCTGAAAAGGGGATGGTCATCTATTATCAATATGGTTTTCTTTTGAGCCACTATTTTTGTCCTTATATGGAACCGTGATAAAGATCTTTGTGCCCTGCATGAGTTTTGACTGAATTTCCATTTCACCTTGAAGCAGTTTGGCCCTTTGCTCCATGCTACGAATTCCCATTCGTTTCTCTTCTGATAGGGCTGCCAATCGTTTCTGAACATCAAACCCTTTACCATTATCTTCTATACGAAGGATAATGTTAGGGTAAGCCGTAACCAGTCTGATGGTCACATGGTTAGCGTCAGCGTGATTTTTGATGTTGGTAAGACTTTCTTGAATCAAACGATACAGGTTGATTTCGGTGTCAAAATCCAGCTTTAAATTCTTCATGCCGGCGGAATGGAAATCAACATTTATTCCATTGCTTTCAGAAAAATCATTGCAATACTGAACAAGCGTCTCTACAAGCCCCATTTCATCAAGAGCCGGGGGACGTAAATCATATGAGACATCCCGAACTGCTTTTATGGATTCTTGAAGTGTTCTTGACATTTCAGAAACTCTTCGCCTGATCTCAACAGGTATCGCAGGCTGATGATCAAAAAGTGTTTCAAAGCCGATTTTTACAGCCGAAAGCTCTTGCGCCACATGGTCGTGCAGGTCACGAGAAATCCTCTGACGCTCAGTTTCCTGCGCCTTCATCAGCAGTTGAGAGAGGTTGCGGACGAGATCTTCGGCCTGCTTGCGACCGGTAATATCCATCGCACCCACGATAACACCTTTGGAGATATCAGACGGATCGAGAGGGCATCCTTGGAGATAACAGTGAATTTCCGTGCCATCCCTGGTAACCCACCGGGTCTCCACTTGTCCGATTCCCTTTTGCTCAATTTCAGAGTAAAACTGGTGACCGACACGATCGTACTCTTCAAGATCCGGATAGAGCACTTGGGTGTTCTTCCCTAACAGGGAACCTTCTTTGTAGCGCCAGATGCGGTACATGGCTTGGTTGGTCCAATCTATAATGCGGTTCCGTACCAAGCAGATCCCAACCGGAGAAGCAGCGAGAATTGCTTTCATCGTTTCCTCACGCTCCCGGAGCGATTCCTCCATCCGTTTTCGCTCGTTGATATTATGCAGCGAGCCGATAATTTTGACAGGCTCTCCATGTTTATCACTTACAAGCTTTGCAGTTATCGAACAATAGCTTTGAGAGCCGTCTTTATCTTGTAAAATAATTTCATGGCCCGTGACTTTCCTGTTTTTCAGAAGCTTTTTTAGAAATTCATCTCTATTTTTCGGATCAACGTATATATCGGATAATGATTTTCCTATGATCTCTTCCCTTTTGTAGAGCGAAACATCCTCTATCGAGGGGCTGGCTTCTAAAATTATTCCATCAAGGCTTACTTCATAATAAACATCCTGCATATTTTTAAAAATGTTGCGATACTGCTCTTCGCTCTTTCCCAGTGCCTCCTTCGCTTGCTTTCTTTCGGTAATATCCGTAACAAATGCAAAGGAGCCCTGTACCTGGCCCGATTCATCCCTGATTGTTGTGGCATTAAAATATGTGTGCAGATCTTCACCGTTCTTTTTTTTCAGGGTGATTTCATAACTGCGATGCTCTGTACCTGATATTTTTGAGGTTTGTTCAATAAAAATCTTTTGGTTCTCATCATCTGCGAAGTCAAAAGGTGTTTTGCCAAGCATCTCATCTTGACTGTATCCAAGCATTTTGCAAAGGGACTCGTTGACTTCGATAGTTTCGAGTTCAGGATTTATTAGCCAGCATCCTTCCGATGTAATTTCCAGAAGGGTTTGGTATTTCTCTGCGCTTTCTCTCAGTGCCTCCTCCGCCTGCTTATATTCTGTAACGTCGTGCCAGATGCTGATGATAACACCCGGCTCCTCATCCGCAACTCGTTCAAGGAGAGAAGCATTGACACTGAAATGGCTCACTTTGTCCTTTGTTGTCATCCCAAACTTAGCATTACGGCAAAAATCTTGGAGGCGAACCCTCTTTTCCAGTTCATACCAACGGTTCAAAGCATTGGCATCGAGTTGTTCAAGCCAGATGAACATACTGGTCTCAACGACATCCCGCCACTGCCGTCCAAAGAAAGTGCAGAAGGTCTCATTGACTACGATAATAGTATGCGTCGAGTCCGTAATCACGATACCGTCGGCAGAGGCACCCAGTAGCGTCTCGAAAAACTTTACTGTCTGTTGGGTGGCTTCCAATTCGCCTTTCCTAAGTCGTTTGCTCATAATAATTCCATAAATAATTCCCCAACAGAGAAAAAACGAAAAGGCCCATACTTTGACACAGTTTATATACTGTATATGAGCCTTTATCTATCACATAGGGTTACCCCCTGAATTTGGCTGTTATGATTTTTTTATTTTATTCTAACAGGTTATATATCATTTTGAATCGTGCTTTTAATTTTCGTTTAATCATAAATATTATAGATAAGAATATAGTTTTACAATAAAATATTTATTACAGATTTATAAAAATAAGTCTATAGGATAAAGGACTTATTTGTATAGGAAAATATCCTAAAGATATAGGGAGTTATCCCGTACTGAAATCAAATATTTTTTTCAATGCCATAATGTTTATGGAGAACAGAATATATCATCCCGCTCTCACATTCAGGCTGTCGGAATTGTTTGCCATTCCGGTGGGAAGATAGATGATGCAAGGAATTAGTACAAGGTCTCGAGGGTCTGTTGGAGAAAACGATCCCTAACCCGCCACACCCATCAGCACACTTGCTTCTAATTATGTGCTAAGTAGCGCTCATTTTCTCCGATAAAAATTAGGTTGCTGAGTTTCTCTAAATCGCCAAAGTTCTTTTGCAATACATTCCTGCCAAATGCATAAATGGTCCTAAGATTACTCGTATCGATAAAGATTTGGTAAAAATTGGTTCCATTATCTTTGATAGTATTGATTAATTCATATGCCGAAGTTCCATCAAAATCACCATTCAGTTTCAGATGAAGACTGTCTCTGGTTTTATAAGATAAAATTTGAAAATTTGCTGCCATTTCATATCTCCTTTAAATTTGACGGTTTCGTAATAAGTCATCAAGTGTTATTCTTGTTATTATTTATTTATCAGAGAATAATTCATTCTGTCCATAGAGGAGGGGCTTCATTTTGATGGTGGGAACTCCTGAGGGATGAGGATTTTTCCCAGGCAGTATGGTCGCCAGTAACAGTCTGATTGGTCACAATATTCCTTTGCCCTGCGGAAACAATCAAAGTTTCCTTCAACACGCTGAATGCTTCTAATCAGGGCTGTGATATCGAGGAAATCATTTTCAATACATTGTTTTTCGGTGTTAATTGATACTTTGCCTATTGCCACAGGTGAGGCATTTAAGTAGTTTTTATCTTGCATGATTTGCACCTAGTATCCTTTCATAAATGAGGATTTTTGTTCAAGATCAAGGCATATGAAAAAAATAACCGCAGGCATATGTTTAATATTCCGAGGATTATTTTTTGAACATAACGCAGAGATTGGGCCCCGGTTAAATATTAAATACGGATTTAACTGGGCAAGCAAAAAGACCATTTATGGA
>JAFDBA010000188.1 GCA_019313505.1 Deltaproteobacteria bacterium | reverse complement strand
AACATCAGTGTCTTTGACCGCAGCGCGCCCCTGCCTACCGGCGGACACATCGATCAGTCCGATGGAACTTCATGGATGGGCTTTTACTGTCTGGTTATGTTAAAAATGGCGCTTGAGCTGGCGAATAAAAATCCGGTTTATCAGAATAGCGCGAGCAAATTTTTTGAGCACTTCCTTCGCATTGCCCGGGCCATGACCGGTGATTACCGCGGCGGCTTGAGCCTTTGGAACGAGGAAGACGGCTTTTTTTACGACGCTCTGCATTTGCCCGACGGCCAAGTCATTCCCCTTAAAGTACGTTCCCTGGTAGGGTTAATGCCGTTGCTTGCGGTTGAAACACTTGAACATGATCTGGTTGAAAGACTGCCGGTTTTTAAGCGGCGCTTGAACTGGTTTTTTGAAAATCGCATTTATCTGCGTGACAGCGGTAATGTCGCCTGCGTGAAACAGCCAGGAGAAAATTCCCGGCGGCTCCTGTCGATTGTCAATCGCGATCGGCTGGTGAGGGTCCTTCGGCCAATGCTGGATGAAAATGAATTTCTTTCCAAATTCGGTATAAGATCGTTATCAAAATATCATAAGGAGCACCCTTATACTTTCTATGTCGACGGCAAGGGCCATACAATTAACTACCAGCCGGCCGAATCGGGAAGTGGTCTCTTCGGAGGCAATTCCAATTGGCGAGGTCCTGTCTGGTTTCCCATCAATTACCTGCTGATTGAGTCCTTGCAGAAGTTTCACCACTATTACGGCGATAGTTTGAAGGTGGAATGCCCCACCGGGTCCGGTCAAGAAATGACCCTCGGCGAGGTGGCCACGGAGCTGTCTTTAAGACTGGTACGACTCTTCTTGCGCAATGGCGATGATGAGCGGCCGATCTATGGCGGACAGCGACTGTTCCAGGATGATCCACACTGGCGCGATTTAATTCTTTTTAACGAATACTTTCACGGTGATAATGGTGCCGGCCTGGGCGCCGGCCATCAGACCGGCTGGACAGGTTTGGTAGCCAAACTTATTCAACAGTCGTGCAAATCAACGAATCATTTTTAACACAGCCGTTTGGACTTTTCGGAAACAGGTTGAATGGCTTGTAATTATTACTTTTAAACCCATTTAGTCATGTTATTTATGCAACTATAGGGTTTAAATAATCGCATAAAACCTTTGTGGTTTAGTGCCTTAGTGGCTGAACGATTACCATATTTGGAGGTGTAATATGAGCAAAGACATACTTTTTTCTCCGTTTTATATTAAAAACCATGTAGTTAAAAATCGTATTGGCCTATCCCCTATGACTCGTATGTCATCCATAAAAGACAGTGTTCCCCGGCAAGATGTTTTGGATTTTTTGGTCAGAAGAGCGGAAAATGGTGCGGCAATTGTTTACACCGAGGCAATCGTGACCGATTATGAAAGCGCTCAAGGCTATCCAGGCCAGGCCAGAATCCTCACCCAACGCCAGATCGATGCCTGGAAGCCGGTCGTAAAAGCGATTCAGGATAAAGGGGCGATAGCCATAATGCAAATGTTTCATTGCGGGCGGATGGCATGGCAGGAGGTCAATCCGGCAAACCGGGTCATAGCATCAAGCCCTATTCCACCAAAACAAGATAATCCCTTAACAGGCAAACCTTATCCTGTGCCGGATGAGATGACAAAGTTTGACATCGACCATGTGATCACCGGGTTCGTGGAGACAGCCAAAGGAGCTGTCGAAGCAGGATTTGATGGTATTGAGATCCACGGTGCCCACGGGTATCTGATCAACAACTTTCTCAGCTCTTATTCAAATCAGCGCGCTGATGAATACGGCGGAACGGTTGAGAATCGTTTTCGGTTTTCAAATGAGGTGATTCAGGCCGTGCATAAAGTCGTTCCAGAAGACCGCTTGTTGGTCTTCAGAATATCGAATTGGGGTGTCGCGGATATGGAAGTATCCCTATTTAAAAATAAGGATGAATGGCAGGAGCTGGTCAAATTATTGTCTAAAGAACCCATCGATGCGATTTCAGTATCGACGTATCGGTACAAAGATAAAGCCTTCGGAACGGATCGGAACATGGCCCAAGTTACGAGAGAAGTAACAGATTTGCCAATTATGATATGCGGTCAAATTTATGACGGATCAAGTGCGGAGGATGCCTTGACGAATGCCGATATCGTTTTGAGCGCCAAATCGATGCTCCTTAATCCGAATTGGGTTGAAGATGTTAGATCGGGAAAAGAACTGCCGCTATATAAATCGGAAGAAGCCAATGTCGCTTATACCGACAAACCGTTGCCGTGATAGATGAACTGTTTGCGAATGCATCAAAGTTAAAAAACAAGGGATCTATAAACAAAAATAAGGCGGAAGGTGAAAGTTGAAGGGTTCATCGAATTCAAAGCGGGAAACTTGTCTGAGGGCTTTAGGGACCGTTAAACCGGACAGTCAGAGGGCTTTTGTAAAAAACTGATCCACACATATGACATCTTAATACTGTCAAAAACCAAATCCTGTTCGGTTTTACGGTCTATTTAGCCCGAGTTTTTCACGCTTTGGAGGCGAAGGACCCTTCGACCTGGATTTTCCTTAAAATTGTTTATAGGCCCGCAAAACAATTATCCAAAACCAACAAAGGAGGCGTTTTATGAGCTTACAACAAAAACTAGATGCCCAGAAGAAGGAAATTGAAACTTCTGCGCCCAAAGAGGCTCTTGAAGTCATGCATCGGGCAACGGAGGATTTAGCCAAATCCGGGATTATGGACCGCATTATCAAAAAGGGCGACAAAGCCCCTGATTTCACGTTGAATGATGCAAACGGCAATGCCGTTAATTTGAAAGCAAAGCTGTCCGGAGGTCCTGTCGTGCTCGGCTTTTACCGTGGCCGATGGTGACCGTTCTGCAATCTGGAGCTGGAAGCTCTGGAGCAAGCTCAAACAGAGATTAAGTCCCTGGGCGCATCCCTTCTGATGATTTCACCTCAAACGGAGGAACACTCGCGAGTTTTTGTCAAAAGAAAGAACCTTAGCGTGGTATTATTGAGTGATCCTGGGAATCAAACGGCGGGAAAATACGGTTTGGTTTATACCGTTCCAGAAGACCTGCAAAAGGTCTATCTACAGTTCGGAATTGATATTCCGAAATACAATGATGATGATTCCTGGCGATTACCGATGCCTGCCAGGTATATAATTGATCAGGACCAGGTGGTCAGGTATGCCAAGGTAAGCCCCGATTACACCGTCAGGCCCGATCCTTCACATACCATTGATGTGCTCAAAGAAATTACATCCTGAAGCGGTGCTTAATTCCCTCCATTCAGCGAGATTTAGGTCATGAGCATCGGAAACGACCGGAATATACCTGCACCGTATTGCCGAATCCGAGCGTGATTGAAAAAAAGTTGACCATTTCGTTGACCATGCCACTAAAAAGGGACTAGTGTCATGTCAAGCTTCAAGTGTCGGATAAAGACGCGACAATTTTATCCGGGCATCCTCAGCTGTAAATTGCCAGTTGACCTTCGCATTTTTGTTGTTTCTGAATTCTTGCCACGCATCCACCTCGTTTCTGACATCTTCAATGGTATCGATCCTTCGACTCAGACACTGCCTTGTCAGTACGTTCAATTCTATCTCTGCCATGTTTAACCAACTTCCATGCTTCGGAGTATAAACGAACTCAAATCTGTTCCATAAAGCCTTTGCCTTGTCTGGCGGAAAGGTTTCATAGAGTGATCCGGGTGTGTGCGTGTTCAGATTGTCCATCACCAGTGTTATTTTCTCAGCACTTTTATACTGTGCGGCAATATCTTCCAGGAAATAAGCCCAGTCCCTCTTTGTTCTTGTTTCGGTAATCTTAACCATACGTTTTCCTGCCAAGGGTTCGCAGGCCATGAAAATATTACACACACCGCAACGCTTGTATTCATAATCATATTTAGCCGGCTGCCCTGGTGATGCCAGAATGGGAGTTTTTGTCTCCCCGATCAACTGCTTTGGGGATTCGTCCATGCATACCACAGGGAACCTGGAATCGAATAGGCGTTTGTAAACATCCAGCACCATTTCCATGTTTGCCACAAAACTGCCGTTTTGTTCTGGCGGAATCACCCATCCTTTACGGAGCCAAGGTTTGATTTCGTTTTTTTTAAAACTTGACGAATAGTTTCGTGAGAAACGTTATCAATAT
>JAFDBA010000038.1 GCA_019313505.1 Deltaproteobacteria bacterium | reverse complement strand
TTGTAGGACTTCCTTTGCCGCACAGGATGTGGCAGTTGTAGAAAATCCTAAAGTTTCACCCTGGACTGTTGAAAAACAGGCAGACCCTGTTCTTTATCCGATAAAATTTTACAGCAACTACATTTCGGGGGCTGACGGTGATCGTTGCCCCATGTATCCGTCATGTTCACAATATTGTATCGAGGCATTTAAAAAACACGGTCTTTTCTTTGGCTGGATTATGTGTAGTGACCGCCTGATGCGTTGCGGCAGAGACGAGACAAAATTATCGCCCCCTGTCTTGATAAATGGTGAAAAGCTAAGCTTTGATCCGGTAAACAATAACGATTTCTGGTGGCAGTAGCCGACTATATAGATCAAGATCTTAACATTTATGAAAAGTTTTTGGAATCGAAAATGATTACTGCCTGTTACTACGTGATGCCGGATACTGGTCTCTGGATTCTGGATGAAAAAGCAAATCGGTTTTTTATGTTTATCCAGCATCGGGCATCCAGCATCCAGCATCGCTTCGCTTCAAACAATGGATTTCTATTTTCCTCAACTCGTCGGTTTGAGGTGGAGCTTCGCTATTAATTATGCACATCCGAAACACTTGCTTTATTTATCTATTCCTTATTCTATCTGCCATATTTTTTCTTTTTATCCCCTTTTCAAAATCTTTTGCCGGATCTGATTCTGAATCAAACCTCAAATCTTCTATTATAATAAATCCTGACAAACAGTTTGATTTTGCAGAATACTATTTTTCTAACAAAGACTATTTAATGGCAATCGGTGAATACAAGCGATTTATCCATTTCTTCCCGGGGGATGAAAGGGTGGAGCCGGCAATGTACCGGATCGGCATGTCGTATTACCTCGGCCGGCATTTCAAAAAGGCCGTAGATTCTTTCAAAGCTTTGATCGATCGATATGCTGATTCCGATCTTTCTATAAAATCATATTTTATGATCAGTGAAAGCTACGTGAAGCTAAACAGTTTTGGCCCAGCCATTATCAATCTTAACAATCTAATTACAATAACCGATCATGAGGATGTAAGGGATGAAGCATACTACAGGATAGGGTGGATCTACATTGAAACGGCATCCTGGGAAAAAGCAAGGCTTTATTTCTCAAAAATAAGTGTTAAAAACGAAAATAAGTACAGACTCGAAAGGCTTAATGCCGAACTTAACAAGGAAAGATCAATCCCCCAAAAGAGCCCCGACCTGGCAGGACTTTTATCCATAATTCCCGGGGGGGGATATCTTTACTGTGAAAGATACCAGGATGCTCTTATAGCCTTTTTGCTTAATGGTGGTTTGATATATGCTGCTTATGAGTCTTTTGATGACGATAACAATGCACTTGGAGGAGTGATAGCTTTTGTTGAATTCGGTTTCTATGCCGGTAACATATATGGTGCCGTATCCAGTGCCCACAAATACAATCGAAAAAAAACCGGCCAATTTATTGAAAAATTGAAAAATAATACTAAAATTAACCTTTCGGCGGATGTTAAGAACAAGGGGATTTGTCTTGCCTTTGAATTTATTTTTTAGTCCTTAAATGAACCGTTTTAACCTGTAGAGAATCATTTGAGATTTCTATTTTTAGAACCTTTCTTCGGCGGATCACACAAAGATTTTGCCCAAGGCCTGGTTTCACACTCCCGACACAAAATTGACCTTGTTACGCTGCCCGCCCGTTTTTGGAAGTGGCGAATGCGGGGGGCTGCCTTATACTTTGTAAAAAAAATCCCCTCTCTTAAGGACTACGACGGCTTGATCACTACGGACCTGATGAGCCTGTCGGACTTTAAATCACTTTGCGGGTCGTTCCTTCCTCCTTCGCTGGTTTATTTCCACGAAAATCAGCTTACATATCCGCTGGCACCCGGCGAGAGTATGGATTTTCAGTTTGGTTTCACGGACATTACCACGGCATTGGCCGCAGACCAGGTTCTTTTTAATTCTCATACCCATTTTAATGCCTTTTTTTCAAGCCTTCCCGATTTTTTAAATATGATGCCCGAATACCGGCCCAGATGGGTGATTGATGTAATACGTGAAAAAGCCGGTGTCCTATACCCTGGATGTCATTTTCCTGCTACAGACAGCGCATTGCCATGTTCTTTGCCTGAACCCGATTTGCCGCCGCTAATCATCTGGAATCACCGATGGGAGTTTGATAAAAATCCTGCAGACTTTTTTAATGCTCTTGATGCAGTCCTGGATCGAGGTTTCAATTTCCGTCTTGCTCTTTTAGGAGAAAACTTTCAGATGGTCCCTAAAGAATTTATTGCTGCCCGAAAACGTTACCAAAACCGGGTTGTTTGCTACGGTTATGAAGCATCCAGAGAAAAATACAGTAAATGGCTTATGCAGGGGGCAATAGTTGTCAGCACGGCAAAACAGGAAAATTTCGGTATCTCTATGATTGAAGCGATTCGTTACGGTTGCATCCCTCTTCTGCCTGACCGGCTTTCGTACCCGGAAATCATCCCAAAGGCTTTCCATGATGATTTTCTCTATCAAGACCAGACAGAATTGGTTGAAAAACTCTGTTTTTTTATTTCAAATTATCCGAAATTCCAAATAACATGCCAAAATCTTTCCGAAGCTATGGGCCGTTTTGCCTGGGAAAATCTGATTGATCGATATGATGAAATTTTGGGAAAGCTGGCACTCTCGGAAAAATCAGCCAATCCCGATATGCTATAGCAGGGCAAACGCATTTGAATCCCAATAGTGGGAGAACGCTCCACGACGGCGTGCATCTCTTTCCAACCGACTGAAACTTGTGCTTAAGCACCCGTAAGCCCGAGCCGCGTCGTGGTTTTTAAGAACAATTCGTCGCTAAATTAGCTCTTTAATTTTTTAAGTTACAATTATATTCGGCTCGGGCTAAAGAGTGCTAAATCCCTTCAAACAGTCAGTCGGTTTACAAGAGAAACACACCGTCGTTACGCTATACCGAAATCAAATGCGTTTGCCCTGTATTTTATAGAGTTTTGTCTTGACACGATATGTATCTTTGTAGTAGAAGGCCTGTTATTATTAATAAAAAGGAATGAAGTTTGAATACTAAAATAAACACACCATTGATATTTTGGTGGTGGCAGGTTTTAAATTGAGCCTGCCTGCACATATTTGATATTTTAGGAATTATAAAAAGCTGTGGGTAAGGAGAAACTTCCCATGGCTTTTTTATTATGTAAACGCGCCATGGGGTTTTCTCCATGGTTTTTTTTTAACTGGAAAGGAGAAAATATTATGAAACAGACGAAAGTATTTTTAAATGAAAGTGAAATGCCCAGGCAATGGTACAACATAGTGGCGGACCTGCCCACTCCAATGAGTCCGCCGCTACATCCGGGAACAGGAAAACCGGTGGGGCCGGATGACCTGGCTCCGGTATTTCCGATGAATTTGATCGAGCAAGAAGTATCGACTGAACGCTGGATTGACATCCCTGAACCGGTTCTGGATAAGTTATGCCTGTGGCGTCCCTCTCCCTTGTACCGGGCAAGGAATTTCGAAAAGCTGCTGGATGCCCCGGTTAAAATTTATTACAAGAACGAAGGGGTAAGCCCTCCGGGTTCCCATAAGCCCAACACCGCAGTTGCGCAAGCCTATTACAATAAAGTTTTCGGTATAAAACGTCTGTCAACGGAAACAGGTGCAGGACAGTGGGGCAGTGCGTTGAGCATGGCCTGCCAGATGTTCGGCCTTGAATGCCGTGTCTTTATGGTAAAGATAAGCTATGAACAAAAGCCCTATCGCAGGCTGATGATGATGACGTGGGGTGCGGATTGTATCCCGAGCCCAAGTAATATAACGCAAGCGGGAAGAAAAATTCTTGAAGAATATCCGGATTCACCCGGAAGTCTTGGGATGGCAATCAGTGAAGCCATAGAAGATGCGGTGGGTGATAAAGATGCTCGCTATTCTCTGGGGAGCGTATTAAACCACGTTCTTTTGCATCAAACAATTATTGGTCTGGAAGCGCAAAAACAGCTTGAAAAAATTGGTGATTATCCTGATATCGTTATGGGGTGTGCCGGCGGCGGGAGTAATTTTGCCGGCCTGTGTCTTCCTTTTGCTCGAGATAAAATCCATGGCAAGCAAATTTCCATTGTTGCCACTGAGCCAACGTCATGTCCAACCATGACGCGGGGTCCTTTTGCCTATGATTTTGGCGATACGGCAATGACCACCCCTTTGCTTCCCATGTATACTCTGGGACACGATTTTGTGCCGGCCCCTATACATGCCGGAGGATTAAGATATCACGGGATGGCTCCTATTTTGAGCCACTTGCTGAAAGAGAAAATTATTGAGGCCCGGGCCTTAGACCAGATAGAAACATTTACAGCCGGGATTAATTGGGCCCGCACCGAAGGTTTTATCCCGGCGCCGGAAACCAATCATGCGATTGCAGCGGTGGTTCAGGAAGCGCAAAAAGCCAAAGAAGAAGGCAAAGAAAAAACAATCCTGTTTAACTGGAGCGGCCATGGGATTGTAGATCTTGCAGCCTATGATGCTTTCCTTTCGGGTAAACTGAAAAAATATGAACTCCCGGAAGAAGAACTTCAAAAAGCTCTGGAGAGTATCGCAGGATACCCAAAACCCTAGTGTGAAACTGAATCGTGTAGGAAACAAAGGATAATACATTATGCCTGAGCAACTGGAAATCAGATGCCCAAAACTTGGGAATCAGGTTACTTTTGCCTACTGTTTGAGGGAAGGCGGTGATATCCCTTGCCCTCGAACGATTAAATGCTGGCATTCTTACTTTCCTGTGGAAGCCTATCTCCGGGAAAAATTGGCATCTGATGATTGGAAACGCTGTTTCAATCAAAAGCCAAAAGAGAAAATATTGACGCTGGTTGAACTTATAGAAGCAGCCAAAAAGCAAAAACAGACGGTTAAATAACATGGAGGGGGAGGTATTCGGAAAACTAATAATATAATTTTTAAACGCAACGGACCTTTAAGAAAGGAGAGTATATGAGATATAATAATTTATTCAAACAATTATTTCTGACAGTGGCCATTATGATAATCGGAGTTTCTCTGTCGTTGGTAAGATCACCTTCCGCATACGGTTATGATTTGCCGTCAGTGAATCTGGGATTTACGAGTTTTCTGGATGGTGGCCCACCCGCCGGACCCGGGTTTTACTTCACGCAATATGTCCAGTACTGGAATTCGGATGACTTTACGGACGATGACGGGAACAGTAAACTGCCTTCGGTTGCCGATGAGGACCTGGAGGCATGGATCAGTCTCACTCAATTTATCTATCAGTCGGACAAGGCATTGCTCTTTGGCGGGAAATGGGGCCTCGACGTAATTGTACCCTATGTCTCGCTCGATTTGGATCTGGATATACCTATTCCCCTTGAAGATAACGGCTCGGGGTTTGGCGATATTCTCATTGGTCCCTATTTGCAGTGGGATCCTATCATGGGAAAAAACGGGCCTATCTTCATGCACCGCATCGAGTTCCAATTAATCTTCCCCACCGGTAAATATGACGACGATAAAGAACTTAATCCGGGCAGCAACTTTTTTTCCTTTAACCCATACTGGGCAGCGACCCTGTTTATTACTCCGAAATGGACCACTTCCTGGCGGTTGCACTATCTGTGGAACGATAAAAACAATGATCCCAACAGGGCCTTCGGCAACGCCGATGACACTCAGGCCGGGCAGGCCATCCACTTGAACTTTGCAACAGCCTATGAGGTATTGGCAAAGCGGCTGCGTTTGGGAATAAATGGCTACTACCTTAAACAAATCACGGATACTGAAGTTGACGGCAATGATGTATCAAATTCCAAGGAACAGGTGTTTGCCATAGGTCCGGGAGCCGTATACCATTTTTCCCAGGACAACCATATTTTTGTTAACACTTATTTCGAAACATCGGCAGAGAATCGGCCGGAAGGCTTTCGGTTGAATCTCCGGTGGGTGCATCATTTTTAGTTGGGATTAACCAACCCGGATATTTCATGAACAGTCTTAAAGGAGTCTAATGGGTCCGGGTGATAATAATGCTCTATTAAGAATCTCCCTGTCGAGCTGCATAAGCAATACCCACTGCAGCAGACAGGGAGACTAAGGAATCTCATCATACCCTTTAACAAGAACTACCCTGGGTTTGGCGCCGTCTGAAGGTCCTACAATTCCTTCTTTCTCCATTACTTCAATAATACGGGCCGCCCTGTTGTAGCCGATGCGTAAATGGCGCTGAATCATAGATATTGATGCCTGCCTTTTTTTTGTAATTAATGCCACAGCATCATCATATCTTTCATCATATTCCAGGGTGTTGGATTCATCTTCTTCCTTTGGAGGCGCTTCAACTATGGTTCTATTGTATTCCGGCGCTTTCTGTGCTTTCAAAAATTCAGCGATCCTTGATAGCTCTGTCTCTGATATGAATGCTCCATGAATTCTCTGGAGTTTTGCTGTGCCGGGAGGGAGAAAAAGCATATCTCCGTTTCCCAACAGGTTTTCAGCACCATTGGTATCGATTATGGTCCTGGAATCGGTCTTGGAGGAGACTTGGAAAGTAAGACGGGTAGGGAAATTAGCCTTGATAATTCCGGTCAAGACATCCACAGAAGGCCTTTGGGTGGCAAGTATCAAATGAATACCGGCGGCCCTGGCCATCTGGGCAATACGTGTCAAAGAAACCTCCACATCCCGTGATGCCACCAACATAAGATCGGCAAGTTCGTCAATGATAACGACGATATACGGTAGTTTTTTCGAAGTATCACCTTCTTTTGCAATGTTTTCCTTATCTATCTTCTGGTTATACTGTTTTATGTGTCTTGCTTTATTTTCCGACAACAACTCATATCTTCTTTCCATTTCGCGTACAACCCAGAAAAGAGAATTGGTTGCTTTCCTTGGATCTGTTACAACAGGGGATATAAGATGTGGAATCCCGTCATAATTTGAAAGTTCGATTCTTTTTGGATCGACCATAATGAGCTTTACTTCATCCGGCGTCGCTTTGTATAACAGGCTGCAAATCATGGCATTTAAGGCCACGCTCTTACCGGTTCCGGTTGCGCCGGCAATTAAAAGATGCGGCATCTTGTCGAGTTCTGCCACAACAGGATCCCCTATTATATTTTTACCAAGACAGATAGTAAGTTTGGACTTTGATTTTTCGAAAACACTTGAGGCAACAATTCCTTTGAATTTTACAAGCTCTCTTACGGTATTGGGGAGTTCAATCCCGATCACCGCTTTTCCGGGTATGGGTGCTACGATCCTGATGCTTGTGGCACGGAGCGCCAACGCAAGGTCGTCTGTCAGGCTTACTATTTTATTAATTTTTATGCCCGGAGCAGGTTCATATTCATAGGTCGTAATGACAGGACCGGGCGATATGGCCACCACCTTTCCCTTGACACTGAAATCGTCAAGTTTTTTTTCAAGGAGTTTTGACTGCATCCTCAAATTTTCATCATCAGCCGAAGAAGGCTTCTCCCTGGAATCGTCCAAAAGATTTATAGAAGGAAGTCTAAATCCTGTTCCAGAACGCATGAACTCGAATACTTCCTGTCGAGGAACCGGAGCTTCTTTTATAGGCCTGGGTTGGGGGGGGTTGATTTTTATTTTCCGTTCCTTCTTGAATGCGCGTTCTTTTTTTATTTTCGAACTTTTTTTTGATTTTTTCCTTCGTTCTTTCCATTTGACAAACAACGTGCGTAATCGATCTGTTGAAAAAACAACTGCTCGCCAGGAGCGTTTTGAAAACATTGTCAAAGAAAAGCCGGTAGCCAGAATCAAACCGATAATCCACAAAAGAAACAGTATAATTGCACCGCCCATGACATTGGAATATTTTACAAGAAATGATTTTAACGGAATTCCGACTATGCCACCTGAAGAGAATTTATTTCCTAAGATAATAATATGGTTATGATTTATTGCCAGCAGACTTCCCGTGGTTATAATTAGGAGAATTCCACCGGTAATTGTAAAAACAATTGCCCTGGCAGGATGGTTTCGAAAAAAGTGGATACTGGTAAGAAGGAGTAAAATCGGGATCCAAAATGCACCCAGGCCGAACAGTCCTATAAGAATACCTGCCATATGGGCTCCAAACAAACCAAAGAAGTTGTGAATATGGCCTGCGGACGTAGCATTGTTAATTGAAGGGTCTGTCGGGCTGTATGACAAAAGACTGATTAGCGTTAAAACAACTAAAAAAAAGAGTAATATTCCAACAATTTCTTTACGCATAGATTTTCTAATAGGAAATTAGTTCCTTGGTTATAAATTGTGTGCTTTTTCTTAAATTTCCAAGATAAAAGGAAGTATAACCGGACGGCGTCTTATGGTAAAGGAAAAATATTTCCTTAGTTCTTTTTGCATTTTCGACCTGATTTTGTTGATCCGGTCTGGGACCTCAGGGCCGACTTCTTCTACGATCTCGAGTATAACACACTTTGCGTCTTCCAAAAGATGGCCTGTTTCCGTCTCGAATACAAAGCCACGGGAAACAATTTCAGGTCCGTATATCACAATTCCCGCCTCCTCATCAAAAACCATGTTAACAACCACCAAGCCGTCTTCGGATAACTTACGTCTCTCTTTGAGCACACTCCGCCCGACATCTCCAATACCTTTACCGTCTATGAATACCCGGCCTGTCAGAACACTTTCTCCAACCCTGGCGCTGTTTTCAGTAAATTCTATGACCTGACCATTTTCAGTAACAAGAATATTTTCCTTTGGAATACCGACCTGCTCGGCCAGACGTGCATGAAGAATCAGGTGGCGGTATTCTCCGTGGATCGGAATGAAATATTTAGGCCTGGTCAGGTTGATCATCAGCTTTAATTCTTCCTGAAAAGCATGCCCGGATACATGAATCTCCGATATCTTTTCATAAATAACGTCAGCCCCTCGTCTATAAAGATTATTGATAATATTGGCAATCGCCTTTTCATTCCCGGGTATAAATTTCGAGGAAAAAATTACCGTGTCCTCTTCTTTGATTTTTATCTGCTTATGGGTACCCGCAGCCATGCGGGATAGGGCCGCCATAGGTTCTCCCTGACTTCCGGTTGTTATAACTACGATCTCGTCATCCGGAAAGTCATTGAGCTGTTCAATATACACTTCCATTTCTTCGGAAATATTTATGTATCCAAGTTCTTTTGCAATATTTACAGTTGTTTCTATACTTCTTCCGTTGAAAATGACTTTCCTGTCGGTTGTCCGGGCAATATTGATGACCTGTTGAATACGGGTAATACTGGAAGCAAAAAGCCCCACAATAATCCGCCCTTTCCTACCTAAACAGATTCTTGCCAGTGTTTCACCGACCTCCTGATCGGAGATGGTATATCCTTCCTTTTCAACATTTGTGGAATCCGACAGCAGGGCGAGGACACCTTGGTCGCCGCACCGTGCAAACCTGTTGACGTCGGTTATCATTCCGTCATCAGCAGTATGGCCAATTTTAAAATCTCCGGTATGAACAACAAGTCCAAGAGGCGTTTCTATGGCCATTGCGACCCCGTCCACAGCACTGTGGCAGACCCGGATAAATTCGAGTTCAAAAGGACTTAATTTAAGTTTTTCCCCCGGAGAAATTTCATTCAATAAAGCGGGGGAAAAGAAAGCGTGCTTTTCCAGTTTGTTGCGCACGACTCCCAGCGTAAAAGGAGTCCCAAAAACCGGAACGTTTATATTTTTTAGCAGAAAAGGGAGTGCACCGATATGATCTTCGTGGGCATGGGTTAATACGATCCCCGAAATTTTGGACTTAATTTGTTTTAAATAACTCATATCAGGAATTACGTAATCAACTCCCAACATATAGTCTTCGGGGAACATCAAGCCGGCATCAATAATAAAAGCTGAATCGGAATATTCAAAAACCATCATGTTCAGGCCTATTTCTCCCAGCCCGCCCAGTGGTATTATTTTTAGCATAACGCCCTAGCCTTTTTGACTTTCTCAAAAGATTCCAATATTATATTGCGGACTTTTTACGAGTTCATCAAGTTTTGATTTCAAGTTTATCGAATATGGAGTCGACAAACCCAATAAGCCAATTCCGCTGTTTTTCGGTTGCATAACCCATGCAGTCGCATCGAATTCTGTTTTTGGTGCGTACCAGTAGCTCAAAGGCCACAAGGCTTGTTTCAAGATCAACAGCAAAATAGAACGGTTGACATTCTGTATGTTCTTTCTGAACTTGAGTTAGGATGTTTTGATCGAGCTTCAGCCAGTAAATTCCATCAACGTTTGAAGAGCCAAATTTCTCATCCATGAATGCCTTGATCGTTTCGTAATCTTTGGGTCTGAGCTCATCAATAAGATATTGTTTCATGGAAAATAGAGCTATCACAGTTTGTTTTGCGGTGCAAGATGTATGTTATTCGGTACGTTGCCAGGTTAAAATGGTGTCCAATATCCGATTCGCAAATTAGATATTGAAATTCTATATTTCAAACCTTATGATCTTGAAGGAAGGTAAACGAGTGACAAAACTTTTTTTTCTCGCCACAAAGGCACCAAGACACTAAGAACGAATAACAAAATAAAATCCTTTGTGTCTTTGTGCCTTGGTGGCAAATATTTCTTGGTTTCGGCTTGTCCGGGTTAGGTCGTTGGTACTTGGAATTTGTGATTTTAAAAAATCCCTTAACGCTTATAGTTTTTATTTATAAAACCGAATGATACCATTAAACACTTATTTAATAGCCTATATCTGCATCTATCTGGCCAGTTTTACGCTATATATTGCTATTGAGCGAATAAATGTCAATTATCTCAAGAAATATGGGCAAAAGGTGCCTGTCGCTTTTGAGGGGATGATTGATGAGAAAGAATTGCAAAAGATCAGCCGGTACACCACAGATAACATCCGTTTTAAGCTATTTCAAACCAGCATCAGTAAAATTATTTTTCTTTATATCCTCCTTTCAGGCATACTTCCGTGGTTGGCTGAATTTCTTACCCGGACGAATTTTTTAATAGCCGGCCTTATCTTTTTTGCAGTTATTGGCCTGGCAGAAGTATTAATGGGCCTTCCCTTCGATTATTATCACAGTTTTGTGATTGAGGACAGATACGGTTTTAACACAAAAACCCTGAAAATCTGGTTCGCTGATCTGGCAAAGTCGATGCTGGTTGTGATCATTTTAGGGACTTTTCTTCTTTCCGCATTTCTTTTGATGGTAAAATATACCGGGCAGAACTGGTGGATCTGGACCTGGGCTGTTTTTTTGTTATTCCAGTTAATTATGACCATACTCTATCCCACGGTCATCGCGCCTCTTTTTAACAAGTTCACACCCCTTGAAAATTCCGAACTTAAAGACGGAATTAAACGACTGGCTAAAGAAGAAGGTCTTAACATTGAGGAAATATACCAGATGGACGCAACCAAGAGAACCAGACATACCAATGCGTATTTTTCAGGAATGGGAAAAGCCAAGCGTATTGTGCTGTTCGATTCCCTGATCCGATCACACGGTCAGGATGAAATTCTGGCGATTCTGGCCCATGAAATCGGACACTTGCAAAAAAATCATATTAAAAAACAACTTGTCGTCGTTAGCGTTGTATCTCTGTTTCTTTTTTTCCTGGCATCAAAGCTTTTAACGTGGGATGTTATGTATAATAGTTTCGGTTTTTCAAATATGCCGTACTACGTGGGTCTCTTTTTGGTGGGAATTCTGTGGGAGCCGGTAAACTTTTTTATATCACCCGTCGGAATGGCTATTTCCAGAAAATATGAAAGGGAAGCGGATATTTACTCCCTTGGGATTTTAAAGACCTCAAAACCACTCTCAACAGCTCTTAAGAAAATGGCCAAAGAAAATCTTTCCAACCTAAAACCCCATCCTCTTTATGTCTGTTTCAACTATTCCCATCCCCCGCTGCTTGAGAGGATCGAATATCTTGAAGCTCGTGAACCCTAAATGCCGGTCCTGCCCGGCAAGTTGTAACCTTTAACCGGCTTCCAGTTCAATCAGCTTTCTTTTCATGTCTGATCCTCCGCCGAACCGGCCAAAGGAACCGTCGCTTCGGATCACTCTGTGACAGGGTATCAAGATAGGGAAGGGGTTGTTTGCTATGGCTGTACCCACAAATCGATAGGCACGGGGGCGGCCAACCGCTATTGCGATATCTTTATACGATCTCAATTCGCCGTATGGAATATCAGCAGTGCTTGCAAGAACAGATTGCTGAAGTTTTGTTAGGCTGCCCATTTCCAACCATTCCCACGGGGGTTGTATAGGCTTTCCTTTGAAATAATCGATTATCGATTCTTTTACCGTAAAAGCGTTGTTATGAAAACCTGACTCTTGCCGGCCAAAAGCTTTAACGGCTTTAACAAGATCCTCTTTGTTCTGGCCGGGGAGTAAAATCTTAATGACCGCAAACGGTGTTACACGATATATCACCGCCATATGACCCAGAGGTGTTGTGAAAATCAAATAGCAGGCCATTGTTTAATGTGTTTCTTTTAAGAAATGGTAATCTGTGGCGGAACTCATGTGGCAGGCGTCGTTCCCCGGTCCTTGTGAAGCAAGAGGACCAGGGAACATGCATTTAAAACTTGATTATATCTCCTCAACTGTAATTGCGCCGGGTTCGCAAACTTCGATACAACTTTCACAACCCAAACACTCGTCGGCATTTACCGGAACTGATTTGTCATCCTCCATTTCAAACACCTCAACAGGACAAACATCCACACATTCCTCACAACCTTCACATTTTTCTGCGTCAACAGTCGGAATAAAAGCCATTTTAAAAGCCTCCTTTCACAATAAAATTAAGTCATGGTATCAAAATAAACCGTATTTCCGTTATCGGGGAAAATCCATATATCAATTGATTAATGGAGTCAAGTCTTCTTGTATTTTTTTATGCGATTAAAGGAATCATTTTTTGCAAATTATACAAATGATAACCGTCTAATTCTTTAAAATAAATCGATTCCAAACCAGTTAAAATCCATTGAAATTATAATCAAACTATTTTAAAGATCTGTATTGAGAAAATTCGTGAAAAAACAGACGACGCCTGACAATGGGTTTGCCATGACAAAAATTATTAATCTTCAATCATATCGAACTATTGCGCTGAAAAAAAGAATATTTGGTCCCTGGCAAAAACGCTTTGGAGAAACTTATGGCTTGAAAACCCAGCTTTCAGATCTTTCAAACAACGTACTGTATTGCCTGGCACAGCCGGGTGAACAGAGTTCCTTTGCGTATTATGAATTAATCATGGGCGTCCTTGGCTTTGGAACGGCACCTAATTTCCATTACTTACATAACGAAAAAAAAATGTTGGTTGTTGACATCCATCTCTTTTTGGCAGATCAGGTGCGCTTTGAAATGATGTGGCGATTGGAATGGATCAAAGCCTTTGAAGGAAAGAAATTCAGTTTAATTGAACTGGTTAAGGATTTTGAAAAAATAAGGGCAAAATACAGAGAAAAACCGCCGGAGTTGGAGGAGTCGAATCCTGACTATCATGCTTACATCCAGTTCACCCGGGAAGATAAAGAGGTCTTTATACGCCGGATGCTACAAAAAGCGCTTGAGACATTCAAAGAGAGGTTATAAACATTTGTCAGTGTTGAGCAATCCCCGTAGCGCACCCCATCACAAGCATAATGAAAAAAATACCGAGAATGTACCCATATTGTTTGATGGTCATGTTCTCCTTTTACCAGTAATAGGGATAATGGCGATACCGA
Source organism: Deltaproteobacteria bacterium (assembly GCA_019313505.1). Taxonomy (GTDB): domain Bacteria; phylum Desulfobacterota; class Desulfobacteria; order Desulfobacterales; family UBA11574; genus S5133MH16. The sequence goes on along the minus strand of JAFDBA010000038.1, from coordinate 682 downwards.
TAGTAGGGATATGGATAAAACCAGGGGTCATAGTAAGGATCGGGGTAATACTGTTGATCTTTCGGCCAGAGGTATATTTCACGGCTTTGGATCTTGAGATATGGTTGGGGAAAATCATTGATTTTTTCGACCACAGAGCCGACCACTGTGCCCGCCACGGTAATTTGGCGATCTTTGCTGTAAACCTCCGGGTCTAAGAAGCCCTTTTGCAAAATTATGAATCTACCTTCTGAATAATCCCTTGATTCGGGTTCTTCTCCAAATCCCAGCGGTGCTTGCAATACTCTAATAATCGATTGATCAGTCAAATTCTTAGTTTCAAGGATGTACCCTCCAAGGATCACGGTATCTCCCAGATAGTTATCCGGCTCCTGAAGAAGTATTTTAAAATCAATCGGCGGTATTGATTCCGTCCGAATTTGTTGAGAAATAACCGAACAGGACCCGGTAAAAACCGTAATCAGTATTGCCAGTAATGTAGTTCTCAGAACCTTCATCATACCTGATTCTTTTAAAATTTGGGTAATAACTTCCGAACTTAGTTCGCTTCGCCCCGCATGCTGCGTGCTGTGGGCTTACTATTACCCACAAGTCACGCATTTAATAGCCAAATTCCAGCCCTGAGTCAAATCCTTTAATCTTTTCCAACCTCTCCATAGAACAATTGTACCTGGATCGCCGT